>JABFRC010000118.1 GCA_013141375.1 Methylococcaceae bacterium
GTTTATTGAGGCGAGTACTGGCTTTGAGGTCATTCTAAGGCTTAACGGAGAGCAAGTGACACTGGAAGTATCCCCCTGGTCTGAACACTTGACGGGAAGAGGGCAAATTCAAAGCCAAGCGGCGCAATCAAGCCTGCGGGTGAAGTTGGGAGAATGGGTGGAACTGGGTGCTGTCATGCAAAACAGTCAGCACTCAAGTTCCGGCGGACCTGCCAACATCAGACAAACCGGAACTCGTGAAATACGACTGTTGATAAAAGTGGATAAGGTGGATTGACGGGCTTCCGGACTTCTTCGTTTGAAAACAACAAGAAATCAGCCGAAAAAGAACTTATAAACACCCACACCGATAATGACCAACGCAACCACAGCCCAGCCCAATCGATCCATGTATTGCCGCAGCGTGGCATCGAGTTTTTCGCCGCCATAGGCAAGCAACATTGCCAACAAGAAAAAACGCGAGCCGCGTCCAATCAATGACGCCAGCACAAACGGCAGAAAAGCCATGTTTAATGCGCCCGCAGCGATGGTAAATACTTTGTAGGGAATAGGAGAAAATCCGGCGACAAATACTGCCCAAAATCCCCAGGTTTCGAACCAGTTTTTGGCTGTTTGGTAACTTTCCCAATAATGACTGGTTTGTAGCCATGGCGAAATACTGTCAAACAAAAAATAACCAATAGCATAACCGAATATACCGCCGGCCACCGAGGCGAGCGTGGTCATTAACGCAAAGCGTTTTGCCTTGTCGGGTCGGGCCAGCGCCATTGGCCCCAGCATGACATCAGGTGGTATCGGAAAAAATGACGATTCCGCAAAACTAACCACACAGAGCAATTTTTCCGCGTGCCGGTGTCTGGACCATTGCAAGGCTTTGTCGTAAAGTTTTTGAAACATGCTTATTCCTTACCTGATAAAAACGGCACAAAACTGACCGGCTCGAGTTGCTCAACATCATAGCCGCTTTCGGTGCGAATCACTCGTTGCAATATTTGATTACCTGCCCTGCCCACCGGAATGAGCAAAACCCCGCCGACCGCCAGCTGATGCAAGAGCATTTCCGGAATTTCAGGAGGCGCCGCCGTCACTAAAATACCGTCATAAAGCGCATGATCAGGCCAGCCCCAGCCGCCGTCACTGTGCAGGTAGCTGACATTTTTCAACTTTAAGGCCCACAAATGATCCTTTGCCTTTTGCTGGAGCGGCAATATTCTTTCTACGGTATAAACATGATCAACGAGCTGTGCAAGTATCGCCGTTTGATAGCCGCAACCGGTGCCCACTTCCAACACTTTATGCAGCGTCGGCGTTTTCTCCAGCAGCAGCTCGGTCATTTTCGCAACGATGTAAGGCTGGGAAATGGTCTGACTATAACCAATCGGCAAGGCGGTATCTTCATAGGCGCGACTGGCCAATGCCTCATCCATGAATATATGCCTGGGCGTTTCAAGGATGACGTCGAGCACTTTATTGTTGGTAATGCCCTGCTCCGACAAGCGCTTGATCAGACGCAAACGGGTACGCCTCGAGGTCATGCCGATGCCTTCCAGGCTTTTGATCATAGTGCTTCCCCTGGCAGCCAGGCCTGTAAATCATTGATTCGGTCATACCAGGTCAAATCAATTTGCAAGGGTGTGACTGACACATAACCCGTATTCACTGCATAGAAATCAGTGCCCGGGCCGGCGTCTTGCTCACCGCCAGGCGGCCCGACCCAATAGATGCTGCGGCCACGCGGATCTTTACTGGTAATCACCGGTTCGGCCTTATGCCGCTGACCTAAACGGGTTGCTTGATAGCCCTTTAGTGCATCAATAGCCACATCAGGCACATTGACATTCAAAATGGTATCTTGAGGTAAAGGATGCTGCTGCAAACGTTTTAACAAGGTAACCGCGACATGGGCGGCAGTCGCAAAGTTTGTCGGGTTACTACCGACCAAGGAAATGGCCACCGCAGGCAAGCCTAAAAACCGACCTTCGGTGGCTGCAGCAACAGTGCCGGAATAAAGTACGTCATCCCCTAGATTGGATCCGTGGTTAATGCCTGCAAAAACCATATCCGGCTCCTGCTGCAATAAGCCGGTAATCGCCAGATGCACGCAGTCTGTCGGCGTGCCATCCACTTTGATGAAGCCGTTGCTTTCTTGATGTGCCCGAAGTGGCATTTCAAGGGTTAACGAATTACTTGCCGCACTGCGATTTCTGTCCGGAGCCACCACCGAGATTTCAGCATGCTCACGTAATGCATTTGCCAACGCCACTAATCCTTCGGCCAAATATCCATCATCATTGCTTAACAAAATATGCATTATCAATCGCTCTGAAACTAAATAAGCTATAAAATTCGCCATCTTAGCAACAATACCCCACAAAATCAGCTTTCGTGACAAAAAAAGTCCTAACCCCAGAAGAACGAGATTTGTTTCGCGAAAGCGTCGGCAAAGTGCAAGCTATCAAGGATGACAAGGTGGTATTTACCAAGAAGCCACCCATGAGATTCAAACCCAAATCACCCAGCGTTGATGTCAACGATCATCTCGTCAACACACCGATAGATATCGATAATGTCGGCCAGGAAGACTCGATGAGCTATCTGGCGTTTGGCTTGCAAAATGCGGTGCTTAAAAAACTGCGCCGTGGCCATTTTGGCAGGGATGCAGAAATAGATCTTCACGGACTGACCGGCGATGAAGCCAAACGCCAGCTGCTGCATTTTTTACATGATTGTGTCGAAGATGGCTGCCGCTGTGTGCACATCATTCACGGCAAAGGTTATCGCTCGCCCGATAACCAGCCCGTCCTGAAAAACCACCTCAATCTCTGGTTACGGCAGCATAAAGACGTACAGGCGTTTTGCTCCACTCCCATCAAAGCAGGGGGCACCGGCGCGGTATTTGTGTTGTTACAGTTGGCGGAGAAATATGGCCAGCGGGAGGAATATTAGGTCTCGGGACTAGCCCTTTTCTTGCCGGTACACGTTTTAAAAATTCCTTTCAAACTTTCCCAAGCCAGCTTGCCACTTTGATGCGTTAAATAACTCAGTTTAATTGCAGGCTTCCATATAGCTCGTGATTGGCGTTATCCAATCCAGCGTTTCAGGCTATTAGTTTTTATGTTGGGTTGCCAAAAGAAGCCCAATATATACAGTCAAACCTGAAAAATGAGGAAAACAGCAACAAGCCCACCAAATTACAAAATCATTGGCACCATTTATGCGAGGGCAACTAATGGTGGTGAATACTACCAATTCAATTATCTAATCAAAATGGAGCTAGCATGAAAAAATATCATTTACTTTCAATGTTTTTTACTTTCTGTTTATTGGCCGCCGGAAATACAAACGCTGCAACTCCATACTTGGTTGCGTCAGGCGGGAGTCTTAATATCCTAAATACCGAGACTAGAATTTTGACAGGTAGAAATGACATTGCCGGAACCTTAACAAACGATGGTGCATTAATTGGTGGAACTGATTCCGCAGCTTTTTTAGATGTCGGCGCTGTTGTCAATAACAATCGCTTTTTAGCTCTTGATACACTTTTTTTTGTTGGTAAACCGGGAATGAGAGTTCTAAACAATAATCCGACCGGCATTCTAGTGCTCCTCACTTTTCTGGACATATATGGAGGTGGAAATAGCATCATTAATAATGATGGGCTAATTAACATCCCTTATAACGAAGCTGGCATTGATGGATACCCGGAATTTACATTCATGAATACAGGCATCATTAATAACAATGGGCGCTTTTACGTGGGGTCAATTTCAAACTGTATGAATGGTGCTAATGGAAAAATTATTAATAAGGGGATTTTTGAGATTGATGTTCACGGTAAATTAAATGATGCGTGCCCTTCGTATCAGCAGCTATCCGGTCAAACTATCGTTAATGGCGAAATTACTAGCCTAAACAGCATCAAAATTGATGGTGGAACATTAAGCGGAAATGGCAATATTACTGGCAGTTCAGTAACAATTAGTCCCAACGTAACCATAGAACCGGGTACAACCTTAGGCACTTTAACAATTAATAATAATCTCAGCTTAAACAATTCTAGTTTGGTCATCGAGATCGGTGGCAGGGCTCCAGGTCAGTCTGACCGATTAACAGTTAACGGAAATGTAAGTTTGAGCGGAACGCTAAACGTAATACTGGCTAATGGCTTTTCCCCTCAAGCGGGAGACAGCTTTGACATTTTAACGGCAACTTCTGTAATAACCGAATTTACTACCGTTAACCTCCCTGAACTACCGAGTAACTTGAATTGGGATTTGCAATATTTAGGCAACCGTGTTGTCTTAAGCGTGATTTAGCTCGAAGAAGGGCATAGGCTTGGCCGAAACCCTATAACAAAATTGATGTACTTGGCCGGATAGTCTGAATCTTACTAACGTTCGAACAGTCCTAATCCGGCCTACTGGGCTAGATTCAAATGACAACCTCGCTATCGCAAGACAGTTTGCAGCTGAATTCCCTGAAACCACAAATGCCTGGTAGTAAGGATTGCGTTTGAATTGCAAGACCACGGCTTCGTCGCTTAAGTTTTCCAACTGTTTGAGAATCAAGAGACCGACCATTAACCGAATGGGTTTAGCGGGGCGACCTAAACCTTGGCTGTAGTGTTGGGTAAAGGCCTGATCTAGCTCATGCCAAGGAAGCACGCTGGCAAGGCGAAGCAACGGATTACTCGGGTCGTTCACCCTGTCGACCGGAAAACGTGGACATAGGTTAGCATTTTCGGTCGAATTTAGCAGGTTAATTTATCTTTATATCTATATAAATCAATTGTATGGGGTGTTTTTCAGGGCTGACTAATTACCGAATCAAGTAAGTGATATTTAGTCAGTCGATCTAACTCTAACTTTAATCACATGACCTTTACTTTAAAGACGAGGAAATAAAATGAATCTACCAAAAACTAAATTAGCTAAAGCAGTTGCATTGGCAATCACAGGCGTAGTTGTCACAGCCGGTACAGTCAGCGCTTCAGCATCAACCACAATGTATAACAGGTATAACGAATCTGCAGTTCCCAGAGCCACCGATGGCTACAACAATGGCGCAGGCCCGGGGGAGGTTTATGGCACCGATGGCTGGGTATGGGGAGGAATTAATGCAATTTCAGGCGGTGATCCTGATGCCGCCGTTCCAGGCTGGGTAGGCACGAGCGGACCTTACACGAATGCATTTGGCTCTACCAAGGCAATGCCGATAAATTGGGGCGCTCATCTGACTGCCTTAGGTGATAACCTGGAAATTTCACAAGTCGACTCGTTCAACAGATTTGGCGTGTATGCTGACCTTGATACTGCTGGCGGCGCCTGGCATTCGACAACAGCTAGTGAAGGTATTCTGGGCAAGAGAAACCATATTGATATTGGCCTGTTCAAATCCGATGTCACTCAAAACGTCACGCTGACCGCCAGCGGCATTAACGACCCTGCAGCTAATTTTGGCATCACTCTCTATCAAGGTTTATCCACAAACGAGCTTTACTATAATCACCACGCATTGTATTTAGGCGACAACGGTTTAAATTACGAAGGCATGATCCACTTAGATCATACTCCGCGCGATCCACTGACAGGATTAACAACAAATACGTTAACCTTCAACGCTACAGCCGGCCAGCTGTATACCATCATTTTAGGTGGCAACAACGACCAAGACTGGCAAAGAAATTTTGATGGTTACAAACTGAACATCAGCACGGTACCTGTTCCAGGGGCTTTCTGGTTGTTTGGCAGTGCCATAGTAGGCATGCTTGGCTATAGACGTCGCAACAAACGCGTCGCTTAATATCGCAATACCCCATTTTGAAATTTCGACAGAGTAGCCTCTCGTTGTCACCCGCCGGAATTTATTTCTGTCGGTTTTTTTATTCCTGATAAATCTATATCCAGACTTCGTTATATGACACAGTTTAATAAAATCCCAGAATATGCACCAAGCTAAACTTGCAATTGGATGCCAAACAACACCCAATATTCATAGCCACACCTAAAAAATGGGCATGCAACAGCAAACCTACTCTAACTTTAATCACATGACCTTTACTTTAAAGACGAGGAAATAAAATGAATCTACCAAAAACTAAATTAGCTAAAGCAGTTGCATTGGCAATCACAGGCGTAGTAGTCACAGCCGGTACAGTCAGCGCTTCAGCATCAACCACAATGTATAACAGGTATAACGAATCTGCAGTTCCCAGAGCCACCGATGGCGAAAACAATGGCGCAGGCCCGGGGGAGGTTTATGGCACCGATGGCTGGGTATGGGGAGGTATTGGTATGACTTCAGGCGGTAATCCTGATGCCGCCGATCCAGGCTGGGTAGGCACCAGCGGACCAACCACGAATGCATTTGGCTCTACCAAGGCCATTGCTTTAAATTGGGGCGCTCATCTGACTGCCTTAGGTGATAACCTGGAAATTTCACAAGTCGACTCGTTCAACAGATTTGGCGTGTATGCTGACCTTGATACTGCTGGCGGCACCTGGCACCCAACAACAACAGTTAGTCCAGTTGGTGTGGGCAGGAGAGACAATATCGATATTGGCCTGTTCAAATCCGATGTCACTCAAAACGTCACGCTGACCGCCAGCGGCATTAACGACCCTGCAGCTAATTTTGGCATCACTCTCTATCAAGGTTTATCCACAAGCGAGACTTTCTATAATCACCACGGAATCTATTTTGGCGACAGCGGTTTAGATTACGAAGGCATGATCCAATTAGATCATACTCCGCGCGATCCACTGACAGGATTAACAACAAATACGTTAACCTTCAACGCTACAGCCGGCCAGCTGTATACCATCATTTTAGGTGGCAACAACGGCCAACATTGGAATGAAAATTTTGATGGTTACAAACTGAACATCAGCACGGTTCCTGTTCCAGGGGCTGTTTGGTTGTTTGGCAGTGCCATTCTAGGCCTGCTTGGTAATGGACGTCGCCAAAATATATTACCCGAAGGCTGATTATCGAACCTCAGGCTTTGTCCTAGCTGTTATTGGTTTGTATTCTAAAAGCATCAACCCGAGATAAAAAATGCTCAGGGTAGTTTGCAAACCCAGCCCAATTAAGAACTTGCTTAATAATTACTGAAAAATCTGATCGAAAAATATCTTTCCGAACATTTTTATTCATAATTACTGGTTTTCGCCCCCTCTTTGAAAAAGAGGGGGCGATTTCTAATTTATCCTCCCTTGCACCCCTTTATTCAATGGGTGATTTCTTAATGGCGAAACCTTAGGAAGTGCTGAACAAATTGATTTCGCTCATGCCCTTCGACTGCGCTCAGGAGAGCGTTCGACAAGCTCACCACAAACGGAATCAATAATTTACCGTTCGTCCTGAGCCTGTCGAAGGATTTAATCAGTACTTCCCTTAATCTTCTAATTGCAAAATTCAGTCTCTAAAAAAAATATTGAGTCAACTACCACCTCACCCACAACATTCAATTAAACTGCGTTATTTAACACACTTTTTTCATTTTCCCATGTCAATTGATAGTTAGAGCAAACACCCGTTCTCTCGCCTTCCCCACCTGCATACGCAAAAATAAGCCCTATAGCCCCAGTGTGTATTAACTCAAATAAATATCCTCTTAACCCAAGCCTTACCAATTTAAGAATGGCCCATTAATTGCTTTGTAAGAACTCGAGACTTTCAAACATTCACATTGGCTTTCTTTTAAACATTGTCGTTTTGTGGACAGTTTGATAACTCAAGCCTATTCTGCTCTTTCTGCAGATTCGGCAAGTTGGTGTGTTTTTAAGACACTTTCAATCTATCAGGCTTTATTAACTTGACCTGATTTTTAATTACGAGGACACAAGATGACATTAACAAAAACTAAATTAGCTAAAGCAGTAGCATTGGCAATCACTGGCATGGCAATCACAGCGGGCGCTGTCAGCGCATCGGCCTCTACCACAATGTATAACAGATACAACGAATCTCTCGTCGGCCCCAGAGTTACGGATGGCTCTGCAAACGGCGCAGGTCCGGGACAGGATCTTGGCACCGATGGCTGGGTATGGGGAGGCGTTAGTGCAATTTCAGGCGGCGATCCGAATGCCGCCTTTGGATGGGTGGGCACCAGCGGACCTAACACGAATGCATTTGGCTCGACTAAAGCCATGCCGATTAACTGGGGCGCTCATCTAACTGCCTTAGGTGATAATCTGGAAATTTCACAAGCAGACTCGTTTAACAGATTTGGCGTATATGCCGATCTTGATACGGCTGGCGGCACATGGCACCAAGTTAGTGCTGGCAACGGCTGGAAACACAATATAGATATTGGCCTGTTTAAATCCGATGTCACGCAAAACGTCACGCTGACTGTCAGCGGCATTAACGATCCTGCAGCTAATTTTGGTATAACACTCTATCAAGGTTTATCCACAAGCGAGGCCTTGTATAGTCACCACGGACCCTATTTTGGCGACAGCGGTTTAGATTACGAAGGCATGATCCACTTAGATCATACTCCGCGCGATCCCCTGACAGGATTAACAACAAATACTTTAAGCTTCAACGCTACAGCCGGCCAGCTGTATACCATTATATTAGGTGGCAACAACGGCCAAAACTGGAATGAAAAATTTGATGGCTATAAGTTGAACATCAGCACTGTGCCAGTTCCAGGCGCTGTCTGGCTGTTTGGCAGTGCTATGTTAGGCATTCTAGGTTTTGGCCGCAAGAAAAACAAAATTATCGTCTAAGCCTCAACCTGTCTAGCAGTTATTGGTCAGCTATTACGCTTGATAATGATTAATAAACTGCGATATGTGCAACCGTTAACGCTCTAAGTTAGTTGGAGCGTTAACGAATTAGACCTAAATTCACGAGGTAAAAAATGAAAATCTTTAAAACATTTATTCTGGGGGGCAGTATTCTACTATCGCAAACTGCTTTAGCACATGGGCCAGTACCCGCCCCTTTAATTGGCGCACCGATCCCCCCTGTTCCCGGTCTTCTGGATGGCCCCAGCCCTATTGTCGTCGACAAAAACATGGCTATCGCGTTAGGTAAAGCACTCTTCTGGGACATGAATGTAGGCAGTGATGGTCAAGCTTGTGGCTCCTGTCATTTCAGTGCTGGGGCTGACGCAAGAGTTAAAAACCAAATCAACCCAGGTGAAAAAAGCAGCCTCCCTACTGGAACAACCTTTGATACGTTAGCCTCCGGCTCTGGCGGCCCCAATCACACATTAACGCTTGCCGATTTCCCGTTGCACCAATACATTGATCCCGTTGCTGAAAATGGCGACGGCACCAGTCCAATATCTTTTACTACTGACGATGTAGTAGCTTCCGCGGGTACTTTTAGTGGACAATTTATAGGGGCTTCTCAATTCAATGGCATGAACGACACTTGCGATCGTAGCGCCGATCCTATTTTTCATGTTGGCAGCACTGGGACACGGCGCGTTGAACCAAGAAACACTCCAACAATTATCAATGACATATTCAATTATCGTAACTTTTGGGATGGCCGCGCCAATAACATCTTTAACGGTAGCAGCACCTGGGGAGATCGCGATACCTCAGCTGGTGTCTGGGTAAAAACCAATGCACGTACAGTGATCAAACAACCTTTACATCTGGAAAACTCATCACTTGCTTCGTTAGCTATGGGCCCCCCTTTAAATGCTTCAGAAATGGCATGCCGAGGTCGAAACCTGGCTTTAATTGGCAGAAAGCTTTTAATGCGCAAACCTTTACAAAATCAAAAAGTACATGCAGAAGACAGCGCGTTTGCACCTTTAAATCTGCCGCTCAGCACTTTAGCCGAACAGAAGACAGGCCTTAACACCACTTACAAGGCTATGATCACCAAAGCATTCAATCCCAAATATTGGTCCTACAGTGCACTAGGCCCATTTGGCGCACCTGCACCCGGACAAATGCCTTACAACCAGGTAGAAGCTAATTTCTCATTATTCTTTGGCATTGCTCTTCAACTATACCAATCAACACTGGTTTCAGATCAGGCACCTATTGACCTAAGCGAACGCGACCCTATTTCCTATAAACCTACCTTCCAAGGCTTAGGAAAAACTCCGGCTGAAATTGCCTCCCTGGTCAACGGTGCACAAGTTTTCGAGAATAGCCATTGCAATATTTGCCATGCCGGCCCCTCATTGACAACAGCGGCAGTGACAACCAATGCATTACTCACTACAGCCACACCCGGTCAATTTTACGGCCCAGCACATAGCCCGAGAGCTTTTGGGCCCAACGCTCTCGGAGAGGCTTATGCGTCTGCGGTATCGGGAATTACCCCCCACGGCAACCTAGTCACTCGTGACAGCACATCAGGAGGCCCCAGATTGCATGACACAGGCTTTGCGAACACTAGCGTTGGCGATCCATTAGCTGACCCCGGCGTAGCCGGTGTGGATGATTTCGGACATCCACTATCATTTTCAGCCCAGTACGTTAACTATCTTACGGGAAACTCAACCGGCATTTTTGATCCAGGTATTACTAGGATAAAAGCCTGCGATTTCATTGCTAGCTTAACTTTTAACTCCCCTACCCCTAATCTCTCAGTATTCACAATTCCTAATGGAATTGAACCGGACGGAACCAGAGAAGGGGTACTTCGCAACCAGAACTGCTCAAAACCAACATCTTGGGCTTACATACCAACTGTAACAGCAGCTGCAGCCTCATTGAACCCATCATCACCAGCGTATGCGCCCAAAAAGCTAGCAGTTGCTACTCAAGGAGCCTTTAAAATTCCTACATTACGTAATATTGAACTTACGGGGCCTTACATGCATAACGGCAGCATGGCGACTCTTGAACAAGTACTCGAATTTTACGGAAGACACGGCAATTTCAATAATCTCAACAAACAGGGATTTGTGAGTGCCGTTAGCTTATTTGATGGAATAACCACAGCTCAAGATCGAGCTGATTTGATTGCATTTCTAAAATCCCTTACCGATGATCGGGTCCGCTACGAAAAAGCCCCATTCGATCATCCAGAGATTATTGTGCCTAATGGTCATGAAGGTAATGATTTGTCAGTAAATGCAGGAAATCCGTTAAGCCCTGTATTGGCTAAAGATGAACTACTGGTTGTGCCGGCTGTAGGCGCCAATGGTAGGGCGACCCCGCTATTACCATTTGATCAACAGTTAGCACCTTAGATCACATGGCGCCAGTAGACTTAAATCGCTGGCGCCATCCAAACATACTATGACAAGCCCGAAATTAGCGGGCTTGATCAAGTGGTTTCATTAAACCGAATTATCTAAATAATCAAACGTTTATAAACCTTTAAACATGGATTTAACCAATGAACACATATTTAACCCATAAACGTCTGTTGCCTACCCTGGCACTGGCGTGTTTAGCACCCTGGGTCTCCCAGGCTGAAGCGTCTGCTACTTTTAGTAGCTTTGCGACGGTAACCTATACCATTACCAGTCTGTCTAATTCGGCCAATACCCAAGATTTTACGGGGCTGGGAATTGCGGGCTCCTTTCAATTGGCTCCTGACCAAGCGACGTCAACGATTACCGGTGCCGGTTCGGTGAATCCCTCAGCAACCAGTACGGCGACTGAGTTTTTAAGCCCGGCAATAGGCAGCATTTTTACCAGAACCTTTCAACTGGATGGCACGGCAAGCAATGGCGGCGAAGTGGCGGCCAATTATCTTGCCTGGTTTGACCTGTCCTTTGAAAACACCTCGGCGACCGATAGCTACGATGTGGGTTTGAGTCTTTCGTACACCTTATCGGCGAATGCGACAGGGAGTTCTGCGCTGGATAATGCATTTACGGATGTAACACTCAACTACACCAATGAGAATTTTGATATTTTCGCTCCCGATATGGTCAGCGCTGCATCGGAAACAATAAACTCGGAGTCGAAATCGGTGACCTTGCCCTTGCCCTTTAATTTCACCCTGGCGCCCGCCGGGACTGAAGGGCTGTATGTCGACGTTGGCATCACCGGTAATCTGCAAGCTTCACCAGTCCCTGTTCCTTCTGCGCTTTGGTTATTTGCATCTGCGCTCTTGGCAATACCAGGCGTCAGAAAATTCAAACAAGCCATTTAATACATGACCTATTTAGCCCCATGTGTACTTCGTGGGGCTAAATCGAAAGGCACGGTTATGCACATATTTGCCAAGGTTAAGTATCTCAGAAAGCGCTGAGCAACTTGTTTTCGCTCAGATCGATAACACTTTATTGTTTTTTTCGTGGTCAGAAGTTACCAAGTTGAATTATTTAAGACCTTCTTGCTCACAGCTCTCTTTATGTTTGTTGGATAAATTCACGAAGCCAAATGGAAATATTTGCTCCCTAATTGTTTGACAATGCGTTAGCATCAACCAGTTGTCTTTCATCCTTGCATAACCAACAAACATGTCCAATCCAGCACCTGTCAAACTAGGCCGCAATGATCCCTGCTCATGCGGCAGCGGCAAAAAATTCAAAGTCTGCTGCGCGAAAATCTCAGACCAAACTAGCGCACGACAACTCCCCAATCTCCAGACATTAAACCAGCTGGCACAGCAGGCAGTCTCTCGCTCTGACTTTGCCGAAGCCGAGCGTTGCTATCGTCAATTGCAAAAAGCCAAACCAAGCGATGCCTACATTGTTGCAAGCCTTGGACAGGCCTTATGCTGGCTGAATCGGCGTCGTGAAGGAATTAACCATCTCTTACACGCAGCAAAACTGCTCGAGCGACAAGCATCAAAGACACGCGACCCAAAGTTTGCGCTGGAACTCTCCGGCCAATTACTGCATTGGGGCGAAGTAACTACTGCCGAACGACTTGCCAGGTTAGCCGTCGCTCTTGCCCCAGACTCGCCGGTAACTTTAAATAATCTGGTGCTCTGCTTAACACGCATCAACCGAAATGCCGAAGCACTTCCTGTATCTCAGCGTGTTTGTGAGTTACTGCCCGAGCATCCGGGCTGTAACATTTTATTGGCCTTGATCGAATCTCAATTGGGATCTACCGATTCAGCACTTGAGCGCCTGAATCGTATCATTGAGCAAAACATAGATCCTGAGCAAACCGCTCGTGCACTTCTTGAAAGGGGTGTCATTCTCGATAAGCTGGGCCACTATTCAGAAGCGTTTATCAACCTGACTAAAGCGGCGCAAGGGCATTCTGCCTATCTCGATCAACATCCGTCCAGCCGCGATTTTTTGTTCAATTCGATAGAACGCAATCAGCAGGGATTTGATAAAAGACTACTGCAACGCTGGCCAGCCAGTCTCCTCGTAAATGACGGTTTGCCTGCGCCCGCTTTTTTGATGGGCTTTTTACGCTCAGGCACCACATTGACCGAACAGGTTTTGGATACACATCCCAAGCTGATTGCCACTGACGAAAGCACCGTTATCCACGAGCTTACCCTTGAGTTGCAAAACATAAGTGGCATTATTGACGACCATGCCGCTGCGTTAAGTGCGCTTGATGAGCAGCAAATTAAACATCTGCGCCAGTTTTACTGGCAACGCATGCGTGAAGAGCACGGTGACCAAGTGATGCACAAACAGCTGGTGGACAAAAATGCCCTGCATACTATTGAGCTGGGTGTAATTAGCGTTATTTTTCCGGAAGCAAAAATATTGTTTGCACTACGCGACCCACGAGATATCTGCATTAGCTGCTTTATGCAGGCTTTTTCAGCATCTCCGGCAACCGTAAATTTACTCTCCTGGGAAGGTATTGCCAGACAATATGCCGCTGTCATGGCTTACTGGCTGGCACTTAGAGATGACATCCAGCCTAGCCATCTCCATCTTCGCTATGAAGATACTGTGGCTGATTTTGAGAGCACCTACCGGGGTGTTTTCGAATTTCTGGGGGTCGAATGGAGGCCGGAAGTGACCCGCTTTCATGAACGCGCCAAGGGCCGATATATTTCCACGCCCAGTTTTGCGGCCGTCTCGCAACCGGTCTATCGCACAGCAGTGGCGCGCTGGAAAAATTATGAACAGCAAATTGAATCCATCATGCCAGAACTTGCCCCATTCATTAAAGCTTTTGGATATGAGCAGTAGCGCGTTTGTAAAAGTGATGCATTTGCGGGAGTGACATCTATATCGCGATGAAGGCATCGCTCCCACAACAGAAATTTTGTTCCCATGCATAGTCTGGGGAACCATAAAGACTAAGGGATTAAAATAGAAACTTATTGGAACTGGTAATACCCCACTGCTTGACACTCAACCAAGCAGACTGAACAACTCACCCCAAACTCTAAATAGCACAGAAATAATTATTGACCCCATGTCCACTTATATGCAACTTGGCCAAGCGGCCATTCAAGCCCGCAATACCGCCGAGGCCGTTTCCTGGTTCACCAAAGCAGTCGATGAAGACCCCAAAAATGCACAAGCCTTATCCTGTTTGGGCCAGGCTTTATGTTGGCAGGGGAAGCGCGAAGAAGGCTTGATGCACTTGCGTAACTCCGGCAAACAGTTGCTGAAACAGGCCCGAAAAACCAAAGATGTCGCATTGCCGATCTTGCTGGCCGAACAATTGCAGCATTGGGATGATTATCAAGGCTCACTGGAGCTGTCTAAGCAGATAGTGCAAATCAACAGTGCCGAAATGGCCGGATTCAGATTGCTGGCAGTGACTTATTTACGCTTAAACCAGAACAAACTGGCCTTGGCGGCTGCTCGCCAAGCCCAAAAACTGGCGCCAAACAATTCCATTATCAACATCCTGCTCGCACCACTGGAAGCTGCCAACGGCGAGCGTGAGATTGCCAGGCAGCGCTTGGAAAAAGTGCTCGAAGGGCCGCTGACGCCGGAAGAAAGCTATCGGGCCAACAAGGAATTGGCAATTATTCTGGACAAGATGAAGCGCTATCCTGAAGTTTTTTCCCGCTTACATGCGGCTGCCGAAGCTTCTACTTCCATCCCCGAAGTGCAAAAGCAGGATACCCTGCTGGTGCCGAATATGATCAAAGCCAACACGGCTGGTTTTGATAAGGCCTTATTGAGCCGCTGGTCTGGCCGCGAATTTCCTGGTTCTCCCGCCCCGGTTTTTTTACTGGGCTTTTTGCGCTCTGGCACCACCATGACGCAGGAAGTGTTAGGTGCTCATCCGGAGGTGTTTGTCTCGGATGAAACTGACTTTATCCCTGCCCTCGCTGCAGAACTGAACAGACTCTCAAACTCGACAGGATCGATTTTTGAACAATTGCAGCACCTCGATTTTGAAGGCGTCATGCATTTGCGCCAATTTTACTGGGACAGGGCACGGGCGCGATATGGCGATAAAATGAACCGGCGGCTTTTCCTGGATAAAACCACGATGAACACCATTGATCTGGGCTTGATCAACTGCATTTTTCCCGATGCCAAAGTGGTGTTTGTACTGCGCGATCCCCGAGACATTTGTCTGAGCTGCTTCATGCAAATCATGACGCCCACGCCTTCTACCGTCCAGTTGATGAGCTGGCAAGGCACGGCCGAATTTTATGCATTGATATTGAACTTCTGGCTGCATATCAAACAGCACATGAGCCTGGACTTTATAGAATTTCGCTACGAAGATGCCGTTGCCGACTTTGAAACCACCTATCGCAAAATTTTCAGTTTTCTTGAACTGGAATGGGATCCGGCCGTGATCGACTTTCATCAAAGTGCGGCAAAAAAGCTTATTATCAGCCCCAGTTTTAATCAGGTCACCCAACCCCTGTACGCCTCATCCGTTGCCCGCTGGAAACGCTATGAGCCGGAGTTTGCATCCATTAATATTTTTCTTGAACCTTTTGTAAAAGCATTTGGGTACGAAGAAAACAAGTGATACGCCCTTAAAGTTAATTAAACTGCGTTATTTAACTCAGTCAATCCTTTTTTAACGACATTCATCCATTTTCCATAAAAAATCATAAGCCATTGATATTAAGAATAAAGATACGCTTCATTATAAGTGGGCATAATATTTGCTTTTTATGTTGTGATCAATTTAGTTTAAGCGTTTGATCAGAACCATGAAGTGCAAAAGCCACACCCGTTGTGAGGCGGGGCCGGAAAGCGCAAAACCTTGACTCAAGACTGTTGCGCTGCCTCTTCATATTTTCAATTAGTCAGTACCGCATTCAGGCGCTTCATTGACTAATTCATAAGCAAGAAATGAGGCAATTCATAATGATGAAGAAAACTAAACTAGCTCAAGCGGTGTCTATAGCCATCGCTGGCACAGCGTTATCGCTCGGTGCTATATCCGATGCTTCAGCCGCCACCACCACTATGTACAACCTGTCTACAGGTCTTGATGGCACAACAATCAATACCACCAGTACCCCTGACCCTACGACCGGGGGTACTTGGGCGTTTTGGGGCGGCGTCACCGACGGCTGGAGCAACGGCGCCAACACTGGCGGTGGCACAGGAATCGCTGCCGCTCAAAACTGGGCTGGCACTTCCAGTTCAACCACTGCGGCATTCGGCTACAACGGCGCCCACCTGAACTGGGGTCTTGAATTCACCGGCAACACCAATAACGTAGCCGAAATCTCGACCTTTGATTCAAAGGCCCGTTATAACATCTATGCCGACATCGACACCGCAAAAGGCGCCTGGTCCGCCACGAATACCGGCGCGACCTTCGGCGGATGGCGCCATGACCTGGACGTCGGCCTGTTCAAAACCGACAAAAACGGCTTGGTTACGCTGAGCATCGAGGGGATTCTGAAGCCCGGCACCACTGACAACTACGGTTTCACGATCTTTCAGGGCGTGGATAGCGTGACCAGTTACAACCATCATGGCGGATGGAACGCCAACAACAACGCCCAGCCAGGTGCTCCACTGGCAGCGTCAGTATTTGGTGGCTCGTTAGCAGGAACCGCCCTTAACGCTAGTCAAGTCGTCGCCTACAGCGTAGGCAGCATTGCCGCCTATGGCAGCCTACCTCCTCAGAACCTGAACACCATCAGCTTTAATGCGACGGCAGGCCAGATCTACACTATCGCGCTTGGCGGCTACCGGAACGGCGACTGGACCACTACGGTCGACGGCTATAAGCTGACAGTTTCGCAAGTGCCTGTACCCGGTGCCGTGTGGCTATTCGGCAGTGCCATGGCTGGCTTAATCGGTTTTGGACGTCGCAACAAACGCGTCGCTTAATATCCCGCAATACCCCTAGTTTGTTTCATTTCGACAAGTAGCCTCTTGTTGTCACCCGTCGGAGATTATTCCGACGGGTTTTTTTATGCCTGATAAATTTATAGCAAAGCTAAGTTAAATAACGCAGTTTATTAAAAATCCTATAACATTCGCGCCAGGTATGGCTAGCAAACCGAAGCAACATTCTGGCTATAAAACCAACTTAAAAAAACATAATAATCTGAATGCAATAAAACACTAACTTGTTGATAATTATCATAATTGTTACTCTGCGATTTCGTTAACAGTTAAATACTTTTCCCGATGTTTTTTATAAGATAGCGTTATTTCATATCATGAAATCTACATAAAAATATTGGCATTCATAATGCTAATAAATCAGCACAAGCAGTGCAGATCTTTTCTGCTCAGCTTACTCAAGCAATGCAGGGGAAAGCAAAATCTAAGGTCAGGCGTTTAATAGTCTGTACCATCAGGCTATCCCGGCATTCGAACGTTGACTTATTCTCATGAGGAAATCAGATGTCTTATTCAAAAACCAACACTTTAAAAGCGGTAGTGATTGCAATGTCTGGCAGCGCTCTTTCAGTGGGAGCCATATCGAACGCTAATGCAGCAGCGACAACTATGTACAACCTGACTACTGAACTTGGCAGTGACTTTAGCAATAACACCAGTGCATGCGCCCCTTGTAACGGTCCCTTTGGTTCGGATGGCTGGGTATGGGGCTTTTTTGGCGGTGCTCCACTGGGCTCGACAAGTTCAGTGGCTAAATGGGCAGGGACTGGTGGTCTGCACACCACGCCGTTCGGCTATAACGGCGGTGGGGCTGTAAACTGGGGCTTACACATGACCACCAACGGGACGGCGGAAATTTCCAGCCAGGATTCCGTTAATCGCTACGGTGTGGGTGCCGATATTGATACCGCCAAAGGTGCCTGGAGTGATGTCGGCATGCTAGGCAGCGCAGGCAGGCGTTACGACCTGGACTTTGGCTTGTTTAAATCGGATGTAGGCGGCACCATCACATTAAATGCTGTCGCTGTGAATAACAATACTGCAACTTCTACTGCCAACTATGGCTTCACCATCATCAAAGGTATGGATACCGGCACCTTATATAACCATCACGGCAACTGGAACGCTGGCGTCAATGCCAGTGGATTAACTGCAAACTCACTGCCAGCCGGTAACACCCAATTCGGCGCAAATACCGCGGCCGCCATTGCAAACATTGTGGCTTACAGCATCGGCGGCACTACCCCCAGCAATATCAACACCATCAGCTTTAATGCTGAACCCGGTCAAATCTACACTATCGTTCTTGGCGGCTACCAAAGTGGCACCTGGATTGATACCGCAGATGGCTATAAATTAACCGTCAGCGCCGTTCCTGTACCCGGCGCCGTCTGGCTATTCGGCAGTGCCATGGCGGGCTTGATGGGTTTTGGACGTCGCAACAAACGCGTCGCTTAATATCGCGCAACACGCCTAGTTTGTTTCATTTCGACAAGTAGCCTCTTGCTGTCCCCCGCCGGAATTTATTCCGGCGGTTTTTTCAAACAAACCTATATCGCCCTCCTTCATCCTTCACCTTGAACCATCACACAATCCCTGCCAATTGCGTCATGACACTAACGTCATAAAGCATCCGCTCCATATCTAAACCTAGGAAAAGACATCGCGGATCACCCCAGTCATTTTCGGCAAATAGGGCATATGCCTTTATAACCAATTTAAATAACACAGTTTAATTAAAATATTTCCAGGCGACTGCCAATAAACTTACTTTTTTTATGGCTAATGCCTTAAATCCCAAGCATTCTGTAGCCAAGCTTAAAGTTGGCAAGCCAATTGCTTAAATATCTTGCATAAGAAAATGGATTTTCTTTTTAATGGCAGATGTTTTGCTAAACCGGACCAGGTTGACCTCGGTTAGCGGCGGCTCCATCAACGATGGAGAGGATAAGCACAGCATCAATAACATTTAACTTGAGCGATTTGTTATGAAATACAACATGAAAAAACTCATTACCATTCCATTATCACTGGCAGCTTTGTCAGGACTGGTTTATGTAATGACACCACAGCAAGAAGCACCGTTTACCGGACACGGTAATCCTGACACCTTAAGCTCGGTCTATGACCGCTGGAAGGCTTCCTACGAAAGTCGCGGCGGGGCAGAAGTTTTGCGCATTGGACTGGCTTATTCAAAAGCGCTTTCACACGAACTGACAGGGGCTACCGGACAAGCGGCGCTCAACTTGTTTGATGGTCAATTTCAGGTGGCTGTCAATGGTTTATCCCCACAGGACAATTATGACGTCTGGCTGCTGGATAATCATACTGAAAAAGCAGAGGGCAAAATGGTTCGCATCGGCGCCCTTTCAGCGATCGGAGAACAGCGCGTATTAAATACCAAGTTGGATCGCGACCAGTTGGCCAGTTTTACCATGGACGCGATAGCCGTTGCCAAGGCCGGAGATACTCCGGAAAAAGGCGGTATTTTGTTCGGCTCACCAGACTTGCTTAAAAGAATTTACTACAACGACCGCTTTTTTCCTGTCGCCAGCATAGGAGCTGCCTCAGGAATTCAAACAAGCCAAGCCACAGTGCCCTTTGAATTTTTACTGCCAAAAGTAGCGCAAGCCGCAAAGGTTGTAAGCGGACGAGCCGCGAGCTCTACGCCAGAGCAATTTGCAACATTGATTGCTGAAGGCGAACGACTTTTCACTACAGAAACCTTTGGAGGAAATGGCCGTACTTGCTCTACTTGCCATCGCCCTGACAATAATCACACAATTGATCCTGTATACATTGCCAATTTACCGCAAAATGACCCATTGTTTGTGGCTGAAAATAAACCTGAATTAGACGGTTTAGAAAACTCGAAATTACTTCGTCAGTTTGCATTGTTTGTAGCGAATGTTGATGGTTTCAATAATCCTCCCGTATTGAGAAGCTCCTCCCATCTGCTGGGCATCGCCAACACATTAACGTTCGAGAAACTAATCAACCCCGGCCAGAATCCACTGGATTCGTTCAAAAAATTCTCGGGTGGTGAATTTGATCAAGATACAACTTACGTTAATGCGCACATTACCAATGGCATAGAACCTCATGCCATCGGCTGGTCGGGTGACGGCGCGCCTGATGGTGGCACACTTCGAGACTTTGCCAAAGGCGCAATCAAACAACATCTACCTAAAACACTTGCCCGCGCCGAAGGTGCTGACTTTATTTTGCCTACCGAAGACCAATTGGATGCGCTTGAAGCCTATATGCTGTCCTTGGGACGAAGCAGCGAAATTGACCTGACAAAAATGAGTTTTAAATCGCCGGTGGTTCAAAAAGGTTTTACATTATTCAATGTAAAAAACAATGTCGGGCAAACGACCGATCCAGTGAGTGGCCTAGTATCTGGCGGTACGCCGATATTAGGTATTTCTGCAAATTGCAATGGCTGTCATTCTAATGCGGGCGCAATTAGCTCATCTACCGGTGGAAATCCTACAAGAGATACCGGCGTCGAAAGAATGCGCGACCAACTCCATCGCGTTGCAGATCCGACAATTGCCTACGATGGTGGCTTTGGACAAACACTGCAAAGTGATTGCGGTCCTAACTTTGATCAAACTTGCTATAGCGATGGCAGCACAGTCCCTGCTTCTCCTAAAACACCAGTAGGCCTTCGTCCCGCTGGCCACCAAGGCTTGAATCGTTTCAATACACCTTCACTGATTGAAGCGGCGGATACCGGCCCGTTCTTCCACAATAATAGCGTGACGACTCTTGAAGAAGCTGTCGCTTTTTATAACACCGATGCATTCAACAACTCACCTGGTGCATTCACTTCGAAAGGCCTGAATAGACAGGTCAAACTCGATTCTTCACAAGTCATTGCCGTCGCACTATTTCTGCGTTCGATCAACGTACTGGAAAACATCCGCAGTTCCAACCAGCTGGATCAGGAAGCAATTGGTCTAAGTGGCAATAACAGCAAAGAGACCATCAAGCTGGCTCTGGCAGACACTACCGACGCCATAGAAGTGCTGCAACAAGCGGTAATTAATCCATACCCGGAAGCACTGAAAAAATTGCAACAGGCCCTTGAATATGAAAACTCGGCGGTTCGCGGCTTCAGTTTTGCAAAACAACGTCAAAAATTGTTACAAAAAGCCGTGGCAAAGAAAAATGAGGCCCGTGATTTGATAGTGACCGTCGCCCCATAACCAGGTTTTAACGAGTAATTTAAACCGCTGCCACCTAAACACGGTGGCAGCTTGATTCAGACAGGCAAGCCCTGACAATGCAGTGGGTTGCCAAAGAATGGATCAAGCGTCCGGTTTTACTGATCAAATTAAACCTGAACCTGTTTTCAAGTCTTTAAACATGGATTTACATTATGAAAACTTATTTAACCAATAAACACCTGTTGCCAACCCTGGCACTGGCGTGTTTAGCACCCTGGTTCTCCTAGGCTGAAGCGTCTGCTACTTTTAGCAGCTTTGCGACAGTGACTTATACTATTACCCATCTGTCTAACTCGGCCAATTCTCAAGTGTTTTCTGACCTGGGGATTGCCGGCTCATTTGAGTTAGCGCCGGGGCAAGCCATTTCAACAATTACCGGTGCCGGTGCTGTTAATCCATCACCGACTGATACCGGACCTGAGTTTTTAACCCCGGCAGTAGGCAGCATTTTTACCAGAACCTTTCAACTGGATGGCTCGGCAAGCAATGGCGGCGAAGTGGCGGCCAATTATCTTGCCTGGTTTAACCTGGCCTTTGAAAATAGCTCGATTAGCGATAGCTACACTGTGGGTCTTGATCTTACTTATACCTTATCGGCGAATGCCACTGGCAGCACGGCACTGGACAATGCATTTACGGATGTGACGCTCAATTACACCAATGAGAATTTTGATATTTTCCCGTCGGATGTTATCAGCGTGTCGTCGGAAACATTAAGCTCAGATTCGAAAACGGTAACCTTGCCTTTTCTCTTCACCCTGGCACCCAATGGCGGGACTGAAACACTCTATGTCGATGCAGGTATAACCGGTAATCTGCAAGCTTCACCAGTCCCTGTTCCTTCTGCGCTTTGGTTATTTGCATCCGGTTTATTAGTGCCTGGCTTCAAAAAACTGAAAGATTTTGCCTGGGTCACTGCCTGATTAATCTGCAGGATTTTAAGGCTGAATTTTTCGTAATTATTCACATGTAGACCAGTGGGAGCGACGCCTTCGTCGCGATTTTAGGCTGTCTGTCCCGACGAAGGCATCGCTCCCACAAGCCTGTTAACCCGTCTTTGCTACAAACAAAAAAGCCGACATAAAGTCGGCTTTTTTATGAAGAACATTACTGCATTATTTACCGGTATCCTCAGCAAAAACGCCAAAATCCATAATACGCTGATAGCGTTTGTCCAACAGCTCTTCAAGCGGTTGACGTAACAGATCCCTGACATGCCGCCCTAAGGCATCTTTTAAATTCGCCGAAGTCACCTGGAAATTTCTATGGGCGCCACCTAAGGGCTCTCTGACAACTTCATCCAGAAAGCCCTGTTCACGGATACGATCCGAGGTAATACCCATGGCTTCTGCTGCAAGTTGTGACTTTTCAGCGCTTTTCCAAAGTATCGATGCACAGCCTTCAGGTGAAATCACCGAATAGGTGCTGTATTCCAGCATCAACAATCGATCGCCCACGCCAATCGCCAATGCACCGCCGGAACCACCCTCACCTATGATCGTGCAAATAACAGGCGTTTTTAATTTGGCCATTTCAAACAAATTTCTGGCAATGGCTTCACTTTGACCACGTTCTTCCGCGCCGATCCCCGGATAGGCTCCCGGTGTGTCAATCAAGCAAATGATCGGCAACTTGAATCGCTCGGCCAGCTTCATGACGCGCAAGGCTTTACGATAGCCCTCAGGTCTGGGCATGCCGAAGTTGCGATAAATTTTTTCTTTGGTATCTCGACCTTTCTGATGGCCAATAATCACTACCGGCTGCTCATCTAGGCGTGCCAAACCACAAATAATGGCCGGATCGTCAGCATAAGCACGATCACCATGCAGCTCATGGAAATCAGTAAAAATGCTGCTGACATAATCCAGAGTATATGGGCGACCAGGATGTCTTGATAATTGCGAAATCTGCCAGTCTGAC
>JABFRC010000351.1 GCA_013141375.1 Methylococcaceae bacterium
AACGTTTACTGTCCACAATGAAAGTATCAGCGGCTATAGCGGAGGCAATGGGGGCACTGGGCACGGATGCGGTAGAAAATTATCTGAAAGATAAAAAAGTCATGGATGAATTCCATAGCAAACTAAATCTTGCGCTATCAACAGCACAGGAGAAAACTAAAAATTTACCTGTTGTAATATTCGTTGATGAATTGGATCGTTGTCGTCCACTTTACGCGATTGAATTACTTGAGCGAATTAAACATCTGTTCAATGTAGAGAGTGCGGTTTTTGTTGTTGCTATGGATAAGAAGCAGCTCGGTATCAGTTTGGGTGCTGTTTATGGTCAGGGTTTCAACTCTACTGAATACCTCCGTCGGTTTTTTGATCTTGAACTTAGGCTGACTCAGATATCCAATGATAAATTTTGCGAGAGTTTAATTAAGCGCATGGAACTGGAAGAGTTCTTCACGTCGAGAGCTGTCCAAGTTAGGCAACACGATGTCGAAGATTTAAAAACCTCATTCCGAGATTTAAGCCGATTGTTCGATCTTACCCCCAGAGGGCAAGAAAGATGTATGGGGCTTCTTGCATTAGCAATGCTTGCTACGCAAAACAGTCAACACTTTTACCCTGTTCAAACAGTAATAATGGCCGCTCTTCGAATTGGTGCAGAAGAAATATACTACAAATTGTCTCGTGAAAATGGTTCTGTGGTAGAGATCATTGATCATCTTAAAAAGATGAAGCTTGAGCGTGGTGGAATTGATGAAGACAACTGGTCACGTCTGGAGGGGTACATTTTATCTATGCGAGATAGCCACGATCAGCTAGCAATACAGGCCTTAGATTTTCATAAGGAACTCTGGCAAACAGCTAGAAACAATAACGAGTTTGAATATAACTCAAACTTGATAATTGAAATCGCAAATGATCGCCATAATAGATTTAACACATTAAAAACAGTCATAAAACGTATCGATATCGCTGCACAATTTCAGAATTGAATTGTCTAATTGCGCATTTATATTTTGAGGCCATATCGTGTTTTTGAAATTCAAACAATTGGAAAATCCATGAAACCTTCTACTGCGCTTGATTTGAAACGCAATGCGGTGCGTGAAGTCGTAAGCCGCTTCCACACGGCCAATCCTCGTGTGTTTGGTTCTGTGCTGCATGGAGACGACCGGGAGGGCAGCGATCTTGATTTGCTGGTGGATGCTTTGCCGGGCGCCACTTTGTTTGATCTTGGCGGCTTGCAAATCGAACTGGAAGAACTACTTGGCGTCACGGTCGACTTGCTGACGCCCGGAGATATTCCAAAGAAGTTTCGCGATCAAGTACTTGCCGAAGCCAGACCGGTATGACTGAAAACCGCCTGCCTGACTACCTTGACCACATGCTCGAGGCTGCCCAGCTGGCATGCAGCTATATCGAGGGTTTGGATAAAGAAGAATTCATTGCCGACAAACGGACTCAGCAAGCAGTGATTTTGAACTTGGTTATCATCGGCGAGGCGGCGACAAAATTGCTCAAGGATTATGATTGGTTTCTCGACAGGCATCCGGATGTGCCGTGGCGAAGTATGAAAGGCATGCGCAACCGTATTGCACATGGATACTTCGAAATTAACCTTGAGGTTGTTTGGGAAACCGTTCAGACGGCATTACCGCAATTACTTGATCGGCTACCCGCGATTCGTAAAAATGCAGAAGATGACGAGGATTAATCTTTCGCTGAACAAATCGATTTCGCTCATGCCCTTCGACTGCGCTCAGGAGAGCGTTCGACAAAATCACTACGAACGAAATCAATAAGTTACCGTTGGTCCTGAGCCTGTCGAAGGATTTATTCAGCACTTCCCTAGCTGTAGCTTCTTGATTTCATGATCATCATTTTTCATGATGATCCTGATTTAAGAGCGATTCAATGTCGCGGCTACTATGTATGACACGGATAACCTCGATCCCTGCTTGAAAAGGTCTGTAAAAGATCAAATAGTCATCGACTGGAAACTTGTAAAGACCATGATATTCAGGATGCTGCACGCCCATCAACGGAAAGTCGGCCAAACGTTGGCAATTTTGTTTTAGGATGCTCATATATTGGGAAGCGGCTTTTGCTTTGTCCAGTGCAATAAAATCACGAATGGCTTTTAAGTCATTCCTGGCTAAAGGCGTAAATCGCGCTATTCCCATCGCTTGAATATCCTTAAATTAAATCGTCAAAAACCGTTTCACTGTCCAGGAGTTGCCCTTGATCGGCTTGTTTGATGCCTTCCATCAGGTCGTTTTGCAAGGCTTGTAATTTCAGTTTTTGGTAAGCCTCGTATTCTGTATCAGAAATCAATACGGCAACGGCACGGCCATTCTTTTCGATGGTTACGGGTGTTCGTTGGGCTTTATCCAGCAATGCGCCGAAACGGGTCTTAGCTTCTGTGGAAGGAATAGTGATCATGATTTTTTCCAGTAATGGTTAAAATGAACTATTTGACCATTATGATCATTAGCTGAGAGTTCAGCAAGAAAATACAGCGGTCAGCCCGGTAGGGTGGGCACGCTTTTTGTGCCCACGCGGATTTAAAGCAATGACGTGAAATGGTGGGCAAAAAGGCGTGCCCACCCTACATTAAAATTCCTAAGCAAGCCTCAAAATCGCCCATATTTTTGCCCCCGCAGCAACGCATTTTTAAGTTGCGCTTGTTCTTGATCTTCGAATTTTTCGAGGAAGTTGACCTTGCCTTGGACGCTAACAGCAATCGGAACACCATCGCGGTACAAAATCCGCTGACTGGCTTGGGTGGGAACCCGTTGGCCGGGTGTGACCAGACCGGTTAGGTTTAACGGATCGGCCGCGCTGATTGTCATTAAATCACCCTGTTTGGTTTTTTTACGGATGTCTCGCAAAGTATTGAGGGCGTCCGGCAAGGCGAATTGTTCGCCGGAAAAACCCTGCACGAATCGGCCGCCGCGCAGTTCGCCTCTGGCTTCCATGCGCCGAAACACGTACAGCAAATCTCGCCAGGTGGGCAGAATATTCTCCTGTTCCAGCAGTTTCCTGAACACGACGCCATAACGGCGCAACAACACCCGCGCGACATGCTCACAGTGTTGATAGCGGTCAGTTTCGACATGGCCTGGCGTTGAACGAATCAGCGACCAGCGCCCGGCGGCGGTAAACGGGTCGTAGCTTGGATAGCGTTTGCTACGCCGGTGCAGAATTGTCTGCGGCGTGATCAAGGTACGCAGGCCTTGAAAACTGTCGGCGGTCACGAGTCCCCAGGCAGCCAGTTCCGCCAGCGCTTCTTCAAGATAGGATTTAAGCAGACCGGTCTCGTTTAGTAGATCTTCAAAAAAACTGGCGCCCAGGGTTTTGAGTGCCGTATAGACCATTTGCGCCCGGCCAGATAAATCGAGTACATCAAGCGCAGGTAATGGCGCATAGGCTCGCCAGTGTTGCAGATTGTCGCGGCTGATTAAGCTGATCAAGGTTGACTTACCGGCGGGTTGTTTGCGTTTCGGCAGTGTTTGATTCGCCGGTGGAATTAAGCGCAGCCAGGTTATTTTGCCGGTGCTGCACAAATTATCGAGATCCGAAGACTGATAGGCATGGATTCGGCTCGGCAGAATATCGGCTTCCCAGCTGACTGCGGGCAAGCCCAGTCCTTCCAGTTGACTCAGACGTTGCTGCAAACTGGCCGCACCCTCACCCGGTTCAGCCAAGCCCTGCCAATGAAATAAAAAGCGCATAAAGTCCGCCGGGGCAACCGGTTCGATTTCACTGCGCAATTGCTTGAGGGTATAGCGATGAATGCGCGCCAATAAACCGCGTTCGCACCATTCGATGGCATTACTTTTCTGGGTGAACTGGCCTTGAATGATGAAACCTTCGTTTTGCAGGGCAAGCAGTGCCAATTCAACGCTACCGGGGTCAAGCATTAACGGTTCAACGAGTTGTTGCGCGGTGACCGGCCCCAAGCCTTCGAGCCGACTGCGAATAATTTCCTGAATGGCGGTTTCCTTATCGGCAGCTTCCTGGCTGTCAATCGGCTGAATAAGTGGCGACAAGGCCGCATCAGGAAACAGCATCTGCAGAGCCTGCAAACGTTCGGCAGCAACCCATAAACGCCTGTCGTCGGAAATTGTAATGGCTGTGGCGCGCTGGCTTTGTTGAAGGCCGGCGAAGAAGCTGGAGCAGTTTTCCAATGGCAAAGCAGGCAACAGATCAGGTGCGCCGCGCTGTCCTTCTGCTTCCGTGATAAATCCCAGAATGACCAGGGCATCATGCAATTCATCCGGATTCCGGATTTCCGGCCAGGCTTCCCGGCGGACTTTGTCGATGGCTTCCGGGTTTAAGCGGCCGATTTCCGCAGCGCTTTCCGGCGTCAAAAAACGGCGCTGTTGAACGGCCAGCGTCCGGCGTTCCTCGGCAGGCGCATCATCTAAAAAGGCATAAGGCCGGGCGTTGAGTATTTCCAGCGCCAGCGGCGACGGACTGGCTAAGTCTCTGGGAATGATGTCGATGGTGTGCTGTTCGATACCGATCAATAATCGCTCCAGGCCGTCAATGTCCATGATTTCATGCAGGCAATCGTAAAGCGTTTGATTAACTAAAGGATGATCAGGCACTTCGCGGTCACCGCTGATATTTTCGAAACAGGCCAATTGATCGGGGAAAACCACCGCAATCAAATCTTCGGCATCATTTCGTTGGAAATAGGCCGGTACTTTCTTGCCTGCCCGCATGCGCGGCACGGCCAG
>JABFRC010000034.1 GCA_013141375.1 Methylococcaceae bacterium
AAGCACGGCACGAATGCAATTGAATCAGTTGATAAACACAAGGTTGTGGAACTGAGTAAGAGTGCGTAGGTATACATCAAATGTTGGGGTTCGTTATCAGGGGGGCTCTAAAAATTGCACTTCGACCAGCTCAGTACCCTCAGGGCATAAATGCGAACGGGTATATATCAAATCAATTGCTTATCCGTTCGTACTGAGCCTGTCGAAGCATGAATGGATAATTTTTAGAGGTTCCCATCACTCTACCCAACCTACCAATATGGCATTGAAGGCATTGTATGTACGAGCATTTAGAAACAGCCGAACAGACTGAAAACTTAAAACGCGTTGTCGTTGATCCGGTGTCTCGGGTCGAAGGCCACGGTAAGGTCACGTTATTGCTGGATGAGAACAATAAAGTCCAGCAAGCCCGACTGCATATCGTTGAATTTCGCGGCTTCGAGCGCTTTATCCAAGGAAGGCCATACTGGGAGCTGCCGGTGCTGGTGCAGCGTTTATGCGGCATTTGCCCGGTCAGCCATCATCTTGCTGCTGCCAAAGCGATTGATCAATTGGTCGGTATTGATCCGGAAAATCTGCCGACCAGTGCGACCAAATTAAGACGCCTGCTGCATTTCGGTCAGGTGCTGCAATCGCACGCACTGCATTTTTTCCATTTATCCAGTCCGGATTTGTTGTTCGGTTTTGAAAGCGACATCGGCAAACGCAATATTATTGCAGTATTAACCGACTACCCTGACATTGGCCTGCAAGGCGTCAAGCTGCGCAAATACGGGCAGGAAGTCATCCGCATGGTGTCGGGCAAGCGCATTCACGGCACCGGCGCGATTGCCGGCGGCATGAATAAATCGCTGACCAAAGCCGAGCGCGATTATTTGCTGGAGGACATCGACCAGATGATTAGCTGGGCGGCAGCTTCGGTCGCGCTGATCAAAAAGGTGCATTGCTCTAACCTGCCGTATTACGACGATTTTGCGACCATTCGCAGCAATTATCTGGGCCTGACCAAGCCTGATGGCGCGCTGGAGCTTTATCACGGCGGCATTCGCGCCAAAAATGCACAAGGCGAGACAATACTAGATCATTTCGATTACTGTAATTACAACGAAATTATCCATGAGGAAGTTCGCTCCTGGACCTACATGAAATTTCCTTATTTGCTGTCCTTAGGCATGGAAGACGGCTGGTATCGTGTCGGCCCGCTGGCGCGGGTCAATAACTGCGATTACATCAATACACCACTAGCAGAAGCTGCCCGCGTCGAGTTTAAAGAGCACGGCGGCGAAGCGATGGTGCATAGCACGCTGGCGTTTCATTGGGCGCGTTTGATCGAAACCCTGCATTGCGCCGAAAGCATCAAAGAATTACTGCATGATCCCGACATCATGGGCAATGATCTGGTGGCTCAGGGCGAACGGCGTTTTGAAGGCGTCGGTGTGATTGAAGCGCCGCGCGGTACCTTATTTCATCATTATCAAGTCGATGAAAACGACATCGTCACCAAAGCCAATTTAATCGTCTCGACCACCAGCAACAACATGGCGATGAATGAATCGGTACGGCAGGTGGCGGCGGAATATTTATCCGGCCGGGAACTGACCGAGCCCTTACTGAATAATCTGGAAGTGGCGATTCGTGCTTACGATCCGTGTTTATCCTGCGCTACCCATGCCGTGGGCAAAATGCCCTTGCAACTAGAGTTGCTAGATGCGAAAGGTCAGTTAATCGATAAATTGATTAAACACAGTGACGGTCAAATAGAGAGACTGGATGGTTAAGCCTGTTTTGCTGTTCGGCTACGGCAACCTAAGCCGCGGCGATGATGCACTGGGGCCGTTATTGCTGGAATATGTTGAAAGCCATAGTGACTTGACCGACATCGACCTGCTGACCGACTTCCAGTTGCAGATTGAACATGCGCTGGATTTGGAAAACAGGCAGCTAGTTTTATTTATCGATGCCTCAGTTGCTAGTCAGAATGCGTTTGAGTTTACTGAGCTTGAACCAGCTAAAGACAATAGCTATACCACTCATGCCATGAGCCCGGCCGCGGTTTTGGCTGTTTATCAGTCGATAAAAAAACAGTCGCCGCCACCATGTTTTTTGCTTGGTATTAAAGGGGAAACATTCGAATTGGGCGAAGGGCTTAGTGCAAATGCTGAAACTAATTTAACAGCTGCCTGTGAGTTTGTTCATAAGTTATTGGATTCAGCTAATTATGAGGAATGGCAACAACAAACATCCCTTACGTACAAAGAAGAGCTGATTTGATGCATGAGCTCTCTTTGTTAGAAAACGTCCGAGAAATCCTGGAAAGCCATGCACTGAGCCAGAAGTTCACCAAGGTAAGCCGGGTGACATTAGAAATCGGCAAACTTTCCTGCATTGAGCCGGACGCCTTACGATTTGGATTCGATGTCGTGATGAAAGACTCATTAGCCGCAGGTGCGGAACTCATTATTACTGAACTCAATGGAATGGGGCGTTGTCAGCAATGCGAGCAAAATACAGTGATGGAAGCCTTGTACGATCCCTGCAGCTATTGCGGAAGACCGCTTACAGTGATGCAAGGCATGGAAATGAAGATTAAAGATTTAGTTGTCATTTAACGGCGGATTAATTATGTGCGGAATATGCGGTTGCGGCTCGCCTGAGCAAAAACAGAGCCATAAATTCGTTTTTAAGCGAGAACATCAACACCATCATGATGAGCTGGATACGGGGCGTCTCATACAACTTGAGCAGGATTTACTCAGCAAAAATAATACGTTTGCTATGCAAAACCGGGCTTATTTCAAAGCGCGTAATATTTTCGTGTTGAATCTGGTTTCAAGCCCCGGTGCCGGTAAAACGACCTTGCTGGTCGAGACCATTAAAGCCTTGAACGGTCAATTCCCAATTGCAGTGATCGAAGGCGACCAGCAAACCGAACATGATGCCGACCGTATCAGAGCGACCGGGACGCCGGCACTGCAAATCAATACCGGCCGCTCCTGCCATCTTGAAGCTCAGGCTATTGGTCAGGCATTAAATGAGTTGGATGTTAAAAACAACAGCCTGCTTGCCATTGAAAATGTCGGCAATTTGGTTTGCCCGTCTTCTTTCGATTTGGGCGAAGCGCATAAAGTGGTTGTGCTGTCAGTAACAGAAGGCGACGACAAGCCGCTTAAATATCCCGATATGTTTCATGCTGCGGATTTAATGCTGATCAACAAAACGGATTTATTGCCTTATGTCGATTTCGATGTCGAACGCTGTGTGGCTTATGCCAAACGGGTGAATCCGAACATCCACATCATCTGTTTGTCCTCTACTAAAGGTGATAATTTCACGATTTGGATAAATTGGCTTGAAGATAAAATCAATGTTGATTCAAGTGTCGAAAGTTGATTTAGATCAATAAATTTTAACTGTTAGAGTCGACAATGCCCGCTCCATAACTAGCATTAAACGAGGGTAAACCATGGCTTTAATTACTTGGACTGCGGCTCAATACGGTACAAACGTTGGTTTTGCTGATGATGAACACAAAATTTTATTTGGTCTGTTAAATAAACTTTATGATGAAGCTACAAGTGGCGCTCCAAGAGCAGCCATTGGCGCTTCACTTGATGCCTTAATTGCCTATGTCGTGGATCATTTTGCACATGAAGAAAAAGAAATGATTGCAAAAAAATATGGCGGCTATGATCGCCACAAAGCAGAGCATGAAGCATTAATCGGAATTTGCGCAGATTTGCAGAAAAATTTCCATGCCGGTAATGCAGAAGTTACGGATGATGTTGGTCAACTGGTCAAAGGATGGCTGGATAATCATATTCCTAACTTCGATAAAGGTTATGCGGATGCTCTAAATAGTTAAATTAATTGTAACAAAAGGCCCGTGAATCATTAGGGTTCACGGGCCTTTTTTGTTTAAACGAAGGAAATCAGGAAAAGCACAGCTGGTATAGCGCGTTGCCTTCGGTTAAAATCAAACAGTAAATTTGTGATAATTATTACGTAAATGGAATGAAGTCGAGCTTATGCCCGTCTCAATATTACGAAAAAGATATAACGCACACATCAGTTTATAACTACCTATTTGGAGGCTGCTCCGTGAAGAAAACAAAGCAACTGTTTGCAGGGTTAACCCTATTGGCCGCTGGTCAACAGGGTGTGCAGGCAGATTACAAGCTCAATTTGATGGAAGGGGTTACGAAAGTCAGTAATGACATTTATGACCTGCACATGTTGATTTTATGGATTTGTGTGTTCATTGGTATTGCTGTGTTCGGCACAATGTTCTACTCGATATTTCATCATAGAAAATCGAAGGGCCATAAAGCAGAACAGTTTCATGAAAACACCACTGTTGAAATCATCTGGACAATTATTCCCACGCTTATTCTCGTGGGTATGGCCATTCCTGCTACAAAAGCTGTAATCGAACTCGATGACGTGCAGTCCTCAGAAATGTCCATTAAGGTGACTGGGAAACAATGGTATTGGGATTATCAATATCTTGATAACGACATTCACTTTGAAAGTCATCTCGATGAGGCCAGTGAAAAATCTCATCGTTTGTCGACAGGCAATCCGCATTCAGTCCCTAATTATTTGTTAAATGTGGATAAGCCTTTGGTTGTTCCTGTTAACAAAAAAATTCGTTTCGTGTTTACAGCCGCAGACGTGATTCACTCATGGTGGGTTCCTGATTTAGGTTGGAAAAAAG
>JABFRC010000081.1 GCA_013141375.1 Methylococcaceae bacterium
ATTCGCAGAGCCGTGCTGAAAATGTCCCTTTCACAAGTTGGTGCTGACGACAGTAGTCTACTTGCGACAAGCCACTGCTTTGCCAGGCAGTGATATGGTTAATCCAGTGTTCTGAAAGTGCCATGGTTGCATCCTCTTTAAAAATACTGAGGATGACAGGGTTTAATGGATCAAAAAATGCGGTGCGGCCAGGCGCTTACCGATGGAGAGCTTACCGCACTGGTTAAGTGTGGTTCTAACGAGGGTAGAGACAAACATCGGCTGGACGCTTCGCGCGAAAATTTAATAACTCGTCAGATTACAGAATTTTTCCTAAACCGGCATCCGAAAGCACCATTCGCCGCCGCTTGAAAAAACTGTCCCCCGCTCAGCTAAAACACGCGGCGAGCAGCACCCAGAAGCCAAGCCAATTTATGGGGAAACGCCCGTATCCGATACGCCACTTGACCGGATACAAATGGATCATACCCCGGTTGACCTGATAATGTGTGACCGTAAGGATTCGAGCGAAAATGGGCAGTAGTAGCTAAACTCATGTGAGTTATACATCCATGATGCAAAACTTATCATTTTTAACCCACCGGAAAACACTTGTTTTCCGGTGGGTTAGATAAAGCACAGCTATTGCAGCTCAAAACACCCTCAAAAATGTACGAAAAACCCTGTCGCTATGGTATACCATGCGCAAATTACTTGCTAAGGGTTTTTCGTACATGCTTGTTGGTTATATGCGGGTATCCTCCGACTCTGATCGTCAGACTACCGACTTACAGCGCGACGCGCTCATGGCGGCAGGAGTCGATAGTCGGCATTTATTTGAAGATCATGCCTCGGGTGCCAAAGATGATCGGCCAGGATTGTCAAAAGCATTGGAGTTCGTTCGCCCTAGTGATGTTCTGGTGGTCTGGAAGCTGGATAGGCTTGGGCGCTCCTTGTCTCACTTGCTATCCATCGTCAATGCGCTAAAGGAAAATCAGGTTGCCTTTCGCTCACTTACTGAGGGCATGGATACAACGACACCATCCGGCGAATTATTGTTTCATGTATTCGGGGCGCTGGCCCAGTATGAAAGAGCATTAACAAAGGAACGGGTTGTTGCTGGTTTGGCTGCTGCCAAACGGCGAGGGCGAATTGGTGGCCGACCACCTGCTATTGTGGGTGAAAAATTGGAGGCAATCACTACGGCGTTAAAAGGCGGTATGTCCAAGGCTGCGGTGTGCCGCAACTTTGGCGTAAAACGTACCACACTGATCGAAACCCTGGCTCGAATAGGCTGGCCGAGCAGTCAGCAATGACCAAGTTTCCGTCATGTTAGCGAGCGATACTGCCTACCCCAGATTAAAAACCAGCTTCAACGCAGGCGAATTAGAGCGGTGGTATTCCCCAACATCCGAAGAGTGTGAGCTGTGCGCAAAGGTTGTGCGAGGACAGAGCAACCGATTCGGTTTTCTTCTCACCCTGAAGACCTTTCAGCGCTTGGGTTATTTTGTGGCATCGGATCAAATTCCGGACGCAATCATTGCTCATCTAGCCGAAATCGAAAAAATGCCAGTTGATCGGGAGGCGCTAAAGCACTACGACGATTCACGCTCACGCAAAACCCATGTCGGTCTGATACGCAACTATTTGAATGTAAATCAGTTTGATAGTGAAGCATACAAGCTATTGTGCCAAGCGTTGGTTGACGCTGCGCTAACCAAGGACGATTTAGCCGATATTATCAATGTTGGGATCGAGACTCTGGTTAAGTATCGGTTCGAGTTGCCAGCCTTCGGAACTTTGTTGCGAGAAGCCAAGGATCAGCGGTCAGCAACTTATCGAACGCTGTTCCGTGATGTCTATGAGCGTTTGAGTGACGCTGAGCACACCAAACTTGATGCCTTGTTTCTGGTTGGCGAAGACTGCCAAACCAGCCCGTGGAACGATCTGAAAATCGATGCACCCAAGGTGACCCAGAGCGGTTTGCGAGAATTACTATCTCGCTACGACCAACTTTCGGCCTTGGCTGGTACTCAGGAGTTGTTGCGCAATATCCCGGTTGTCAAACGGCAGCAATTATCCCTGGAAGGCCTAAGTCTGGACGCCGCCAGCATGGCGGATATGGAAGTGAAAAAGCGCTATACCGTTTCATTGGCCCTGATTGAGCGTCAATTAGCACGGGTAACCGACGATCTGTGCGATATGATCTGCAAACAGATGATGAAAGTCCAACACCTGGCTGATGCAGAACTTGAAGATTACCTGACGGCCAATCAGGACAAGACCGATGAAATTCTGCGCCGATTCGCCCAGCTCAATACGCTCTTACAGTCCGACCAACCGGTAGAGGATCAAATTACCCAAGCCCGACAACTGGTCACTGAACGACCGGATTTATGTGAGTTTTCGCGCATTCACTCAGAGTTTGGCGGCAAAAACGAATGCCGTTTCATGTGGCGCTATTTTAAATCTCGTCGGAGTGAACTGTTCCGAATCCTGGCCAAGCTTCGCTTCGTCGCAACCAGTCAGGATAAAAGCTTTGAAAACGCCTTGGCCTTCGTGCTTGCTTACAACCGTCGTCATTCCGACTGGATCACGTTAAACGACAAGGGAGAAACTGTACTGACACCGCAGGATTTGGACTGGATGCCGGCGAAATGGTGGAAACTTGTCACCGGCGAAAGTGACAGCAAATTGGAGCCAAGTCGTGTAAATCGCCGTCAGTTCGAGGTTTGTGTCTTTCGGCAACTGGTTCAGGAACTGAAATCAGCCGACATTTGTGTGCCGGGCAGCGATACTTACTCAGATTCCCGCGAGCAGCTTTTGTCTACTGATGAGTGTAACAAAGCTTTAGCTGAATATGGGGAGCTGGTTGGTCTGCCGGTCGAGAGTCAGGCATTCGTCGATCATCTTCGGACTCAACTCACTGATGCCGCCAATGCAGTTGACCGTGACTATCTGAGTAATACGAATTTCAATATCGTCAATGGCCGACCAACACTGGCAAGGCTCATCAAGAAGCCTGAGCCGAAAGGGTTTAGGGTCGTTGAAGATGCGTTGACTCGAAAATTACAAGCACTCGACTTGTCGATGCTTGATGTGCTGGGCGATACCATGCAATGGCTGAACTGGGGGCAGTTCTTTGGGCCGTTAAGTGGGCATGAAAGCAAGCTGGAGGATGAAGATCGTCGGCAGATACTAACGACATTTGCTTATGGCACAGGGCTTGGGCCAACGCAGGTGGCAAAGAGTGTGTCCGGTGTCAGCGATAGGCAAATAGCCTTCGTCAATCAACGACATGTCACCACAGAAAAACTCGAAGCAGCTATCTGTGAAGTCATTAATGGCTACAATCGCTTTTGGCTTCCCAAACTGTGGGGAGATGCAAAACGTGCTGCGGCAGATGGCACCCTTTGGGATCTTTACGAAAACAATCTACTCTCGGAGTACCACATCCGTTACGGTAGCTGGGGTGGAATCGCATACTATCATGTGAGCGACAATTACATTGCCCTGTTCTCGCATTTTATTCCTTGCGGCGTTTGGGAGGCGATCTACATTCTTGACGGACTGACCAAGAACAAATCCGATATTCAACCGGATACGCTGCATGGCGATACACAAGCGCAAAGTACACCGGTATTCGGCCTTGCTTATCTGCTGGGCATCAAGCTAATGCCGCGTATCCGCAATTGGAAAGATTTGAAATGTTACAAACCCTCATCGGATGAGGCTTTCAACCATATCAGCGAGTTATTCGCCAAGGACAACATCAATTGGCCGTTGATCTCCCGGCATCTGCCGGATATGCTACAGATTGCATTGTCGATCAAGGCTGGCAAAATCGCACCTTCGACGATTCTGCGTAAGCTAGGCACCGCCAGCCGGAAAAACAAATTGTATTACGCCTTTCGGGAACTTGGCAGGGTCGTCCGTACCTGTTTCCTTCTGGAATACGTGAATAGCGAAGAGTTGCGGCGCCTGATCCAGAGCGCGACGAATCGGTGCGAGAGCTTTAACAAATTCGCGCAGTGGATCTACTTCGCCTCTGACCTGATTCAAGAAAATGTACGGGATGAGCAGCTTAAAGTCATCAAATATAATCACCTGATTGCCAACCTACTGATCTTCCACAATTGTAAGAGCATGACGCAAGCACTGAAGGAATTGCAGGATGAAGGTATGATATTGACGCCAGACATATTGCAGGCTCTTAGTCCATACCGGCAACACCCTAGTCGATTCGGCATGTATGAGTTACGGGATAGCGAGGCAGAGCCGATAGACTATGATGTGCGGCTTGATCTGGTGGGCAACGAAGACCAAATGGAATTAGCATAGACGCTATTGCCCATTTTCGCACGAATCCTTACGGTCACCCTTATTTATAGCGAGGATGCAAATTGGGTATGTCGACAGTGCGCGAACGACCCATTTTTGCCGCTCGCGCTTCTCCTAAGCCGCCAGTCGACCGAAGCCAGATTCTGAAACTGGAGGACTACAAAGCCGACGTTGGCGACCTCAACCAAACTGCCAATTGTTTATCATCGTGCTCTTAAAGTCACTGGCAGCTGAAACCTCTTTATCGGTCAGTCGCAACTGGCGGAATTTAGGCAATGAAGTTACAGAATGTACGTTAGACAATTAGCCGATTTCTAATTGTATTTGTTATGCAAGTTTTAAGGAATCAGCTTTGGGTAATTCTTTTGGGGTATGAGACCAAGGC
>JABFRC010000250.1 GCA_013141375.1 Methylococcaceae bacterium
TGATTGATTATGTCTAATCGACTTATTATTAATGACGCATCACTTCCATTTAGCTCTGATATTGAATGTAATAATAAATTAGAATCTTTTTTTAAAATTATTCACCATGCTGATTCTGCGGGGATCAGTTTTAACCAAGCAGATGAGATGCATGGCAATTGGAACGCTTTAAATTACGCCGAAGGTTTTATATTTGGTGAATGGATTAATCGCATTGATAAAACGAGCGCCCTAATTGTAAAAAATGTTATCAGTAAAGTTGATTGCCCTTTAATTGAATTTGAAGAGAATATACGTGAGACATTGGGCAGCATATTATTTATGCTTTCGAGTGATAGGAGCATAGAGGTAACAAGCTTAGGGCTAGCTTCTATTATTGACTTACACGCCATAAGTTTTCCATCACATAATAAATGGGTATCAAATCCAATATCGATTGTAAGACAATGGGAAGAAAATCAGGAATGGCAAGAACAATTAGTTGATGTACCGAATATATCGTCCTTAGATCATTTAAAATCCTATATAGCAGAGTTAGATCAGAAGAGACAGCAAAATAAAAACTACCTTCGAGATCTTACTTTGCAAGATAACGTGGACTTCCCAAATCTTATATTTTGTAAATCTGCTTTAAAAAATCTTAACTCGTCTTCTGTTACCGTTGATGATTTTCATAAAATCATCAATGCACTTTTAAAGCTTAATGATGCAATCTTAATATCTAATAATTTGGAAGAATTAATCTTAAATTCCGAGCTAACCATATCCGGTGAAAGCAATCCAACAATGGAATATCGAAAATATGCTAGGCAAAGAGAATTTATCCATCCAATTTTAGGAAGAATGCTTTTTGAACAACACGTCAAAAATTTCCCTGATGCTAAAAGAATGCACATTCTAGCTAATTACACTGATAATACGGTATCTATAGGGTATTTTGGGAGTCATCTACCTACAGTGAACGACCCAAAGTAAAATTCTAAATGGACTGTTTTAACTAAGAGAGAGCAACCTTACATGAATAAATCGGAATTGATCACCGCCATCGCTGAACACGCCAATCTAACCAAAGCTGATGCCGGTCGTGCCGTAGATGGCATCATAAAATCCATCGAAGCGGCTTTAGTGGCTGGAGATTCGGTGGCCTTGGTAGGTTTTGGCAGTTTTGAAGTGAAAGAACGTGCAGAGCGCAAAGGCCGCAATCCACAAACCGGCGAAGAAATCACCATCGCTGCTGCAAGATTGCCGAGTTTTAAAGCAGGTAAATCCTTAAAAGACGCTGTTAATGCCTAATCCCTGGCGTTGATAGATTTGTCGCATCCAAATGGCTAATTTTTAGCCGCTAAAATTTAAAAGCTGTTGTTTACGGTTGCCCGTTGATGATGAGTTTGCGTGGAACATATTTAGATGAATTCCACGCAGCTGTGTTGACGGGTTGCGGGCTTGGTGCAGACATAATGGTTTTCGTTATTTCAGTTGCCTCCGGTGTCGCTTTCGGTATATCGTAGTTATTCACGTTATAAGTCACAAACCGAGCCTCCAACCAGTCGGCCCACTTGACGGCTTTTGCCATCAAGTCAGCCCTGTAGATGGCGTTGTAATGCCGGGTCTTCGAGTGGTAGTTAGCCGCTCGCGTCCACAGATCGCCTTTGTCATGCTTAATATGTTGTCGAAGCCGCCAGGCGGCCAGATCGAATGAGTAGCAGCCTGCCGCCGCGACATCGTTTGCTGAAATGCCATACTTGGCCAAATCGCTCAAATAGCCCGTGTTGAATTGCATCGCCCCCACATCATGAGTGCCGTTAGCATTAAGCACCCATTGCCCAGGCTTGCCCGCTTCCTTTTCCGCCACTGCCAGCACGATGTTTGCAGGCACTTCGTATTTCATGGCCGCAGAGAGGGAACAGACCACCCGCTCTTGAAGTCGAGGCGACAGATCGGCAAAGGGCAGGGCCTTAGCTTGCAACGGGATTGTCTGGGTTTCATTGGCTTGGGACGATAGGCTGAAAGACGTTATTGCCAAAGCGACCGCCGTGTAAAAGAGTTTTCGTTGCATGGTTGCTGCTCTTAGTGTCGTTACGAAGCTTTTAAATCACGGTCACGAAAGGACGCAACTTCTGATGCCGCATCCGAAGATTGATTGGAACCAGCTGACGTTGATCCGGACGAGAGGCTATTGTTAGCAAAGGTTGATGATTGGCTTGAACCCGAACCGGGCGCTGCATCGCGAGCGTCAATCGCCGCAGCAATCTTTCCCCCCGTGGTCTCGCTAACCCGATCCATTGCCGCATCCCGCATGTCACTGGCCTTGGCTTTAGCGACATCCCAAGTACCTTGTGCCAGGTTTGCTACGGTATTCGCCGCGACTCTGCCCATTGAGCCATCCATTGCCGAGGCAAGGGCGCTACCCGAACCGCTACTGTTACCAGAGCCACCCCGCATAGCGGCCATCATATCGCCGGTACCACTGCCTGCGCTTTCCGAGGCGGAGGCTTTCGAAAAGGCCGTCATGATGGCTTGAGCACCGCCTGCCATATTGGTCGCCCCCGCTGCCATGGCCGCTCCTGCCGTTGCAGCCGCCGCTGCCCCCATGGCCGCAGCGCCCATCGCCGTCCCCGCACCGAAACCATTACCCAGTGAACCGGTACTGCCCCCGGCAAGGCTCCCGATAAGCGGCGGCACCTTATTGACCAGGGTAAGCAGCACCACCGAGACGATCATCATCACCCCTAATTCTTTCAGACTCAGGCCTGCGCTCATGTGAGTGTAATACTGATCAATAAAGGATTTACCAATGCCGACCAGTAACACCATGGTGAACAGCTGGGCGGCAACGCCTAATACGGTTTTAAAATAAATGATGGCCATCTCGGAGGTCCAGCGCGAACCACCGAAGCCCAGAAAGAAAATACCCGCATAAGCCAGGACCCAACCGCTGACAAGAAGCAACAACATGTTTACGCCAATTAACGCCAGGATGACCAGCACAATCGCCCCCATGATAATCCCCACGGCACTATCAACCGGTGACCAAACAGAGGACTGATCCAGCACCTTAAAAAATATCTCGAAACCGATATCGACAATGTTGGAGGGGGTCAGCAAGGAGTCAGACCCCGTGGCATGTCCGCCCATAGTGCGCAGAGAGGTCATGATGGAAGTGGCGAAGTTCGGGCCGTTAATCAGCAACCACCAGAAGAAGCCGGTAAACATCGTAAAGCGAATAAACTCCGCGAAGAATTCACCAATGTCCGCCTTACGCAAGGCCATCAAGCCAAAAGTCCAGACCATACTAATTAAGGCTAAGGTCCAAAACAACCAGCTGGCATGCGCCGTGATGGTCGTGGCCCAGGAATTGGCCGCTGTTGAATAACTGTTAAGGGCGTTATCCAAAATCCCCGCGTTATCGATAGCTGCCTGTGCATTGACCGAAAACAGCATCAACACCAGGATTAGCGGCAGCAGAGCACTTCTAACTAAATGAGCTGGCGTTGTCATCGCTAGTCCCTCACCAGCTTTTCTTTGGACTGGGCTTGAAACCTGAGCCGCTACGTGGACAGGTCTTAAGCAGCTCCTCCTTTTTAGCCGGGTCGGTGATCTTATCCAAATCGGCACAGGTCGGGCTTGCAATGTCAGGTGCTTTTTCGCAGCCAACCAGCAAGACAGCAAACGTACAGGCAATGATCATCAATAATAGGCGTTGTAGTTTCATTTCTATTCTCCTTCTTACCAGCTTTTAGCTGAGCTTTTGACGAATTTACCGCTACGCAGTTGCGCGGCGGAGGCGGCTTCCTTGGCTTCACGATCTGCCAAGGCCTGATTGCGGGTGGCAATGGCATTTTGTTGCGAGATCAACAGGCCGCGAATTTGTAACAACTGATTGGCTTGATGACTGGCCAGTTGGTTGGCGTAAGAAATAGCCTCCATTTGTCCGGTTGCAGTTTGTGCCGCCTTTTGCAGACTTTCTAACTGACTGGCATCGGATTGCATGGCGTTCTGCTGTTCATCCAAGCCTTTAAACAGCGCATCCGTGGCTTTTTTCTGTGATTCAGAGCCTAAACGTTCCGAATCCTTCATCGCCGCCCATTCTGCATCGGTACAGCCACTGATAGAGTAACAAGGCGAGTCGCGATAGGCGGCTGTGTCTTTGAACTTGCTCAAGTAAGAGTCCACACCACCGAGCGTCGTTTTGTAATAGTTCAGGGTATCGATAGAGCTACGCAGTTTATTCATCGTAGTGGTGGCCTGATCCCACACATAAGCTGCCGGTGCCACAGTGTTCTTGAGCATGTTTTCGTACTGTAAGAGTTGAGTCTTGTACTGGTCAATTTGCTTGGCGGTCTGCGCTGAGGCATTCAGTGAAGTCGCCAAGGTGCTGACATTGTTGATAGGATCAAAGACGATATCGCCAACGCCGAAGACGGCCAGGGCAGGGGGTGAAATTCCCAGGCCAGAAATCCCTGTCATCACGACAATAAGAGGCAAGCCTAAGGAAATTTTAGCGGCTAAAGTTTTTCGTGGTTTTTTCATCAGTGTCTCCTTGGCGTTCAACAGTTAATAATCAAAAGCCTGGTAAGGCTTGGAAAAGGTCATGTCTTTGGTGACGATGACGTTGAAACGGTAACCCGGCCTGATTTCAAGCGTGGGGGCTACGTTCAGGTTTTTGGCGATCATTTGCGCGGTGACTTGTCCCAAC
>JABFRC010000316.1 GCA_013141375.1 Methylococcaceae bacterium
TTGCTGCCGTTCTCAGCCACCTTAATCCAGCCATTTTTTACGGCTTTACCGAGTTCTTTGGGATTTATTTTTGCTGTTATACAAACACCGCAGCAACCCCCTTCAAGCAAACGATTAGCAAATATCAATATTCCAAGCCATATTCAATCCTCCAGATTTAGAAACCCCATTTCAATTCATTGCGTTATAAATTCTTTTGGATCGCCGCCGCCCTGCATTTACCCGGAATAAAAATTACTAAATGTAATGCATGCAAACGGGCAAGTTCTCATATTCGCTCCGCTTTCTTGCATTAAATAACTTATGAGGACCTCTAAAAACTGCACTTCGACAAACTCAGTGCGAACGGTATTTTATATAAATCGGCGAGTTATCCGTTCGTGCTGAGCCTGTCGAAGCCTGTCGAAGCCTGTCCTGAGCTTAGCCGAAGGGCATAAACGGATAATTTTTAGAGGTACCCTTATAACAAACCACAGACAACACACCCATGAGCACCTATAAGCTCAATATAAACGGCACGACGAAGTCCGTAGACGTTGCATCGGGTTGGTATTACACGATCATTTAACCTGGTCGGCACCAAATTCGGCTGCGGGATCGGCATCCGTGTGCGGAAGTTGCCGTTGTTACGCACAGATATAAGTTGGGCTTAATTGTTATCTGCAAATGACTAATCGCTCGATGTATGTAAAATCATGCGTATTGTTGAACAACTTTCGGATCATTCATGGCCAATAAAATTAATCGCCTTGTCGATGCTTACCGGCAATTGCAGCAACAATCCGAAAATTGTGTACTGGCGACAATTATCGAAACGTTCGGTTCGACTTACCAAAAAGCCGGTGCGCGTATGTTGATCACTTCGGTAGGTGAGTTAGTCGGTCTGCTGGGCGGTGGTTGTTTCGAGCGCGATTTGGTTGAACAAGCCGGATCGGTATTCAAAACCGGCGCGGCTAAAAGCGTTTTTTATGACATGCGCTCCCCGGATGATGTTATCTGGGGACTTGGTCTGGGATGTAACGGGGCGGTCAAGGTGTTGTTGCAATTATTGAAAGCGGACGAGGACTTTAGCCCCCTAAATTTAATTAGCGACGCGGCTGATGACAATTTGGCAGGCATTGTCATCACTGTATACGAATCTGAACATGCTGATTTTCCTGCCGGACAAAGTATTTTTCTGGCAGCATCGACTTTCGATCACAGCAGTCTGCTGACCTCTGTGCCCTTCCCTTTTACCACGTCGGCGCTGCAAGCGGTGTTGCAACAAAAACCGCGCACAGAAACGCATGTAATCGGTGATCAGGAAATCAAGGCATTTTATGACCCGCTGCAACCACCACTGCATTTACTGATTGCAGGCGCAGGCACCGATGCAATACCTCTGCTACAGTCTGCGAAATTGCTCGGCTGGCGCGTCACTATCGTAGATCAACGTCCCGGACATATTAAAAGAGAACGCTTCCCGCAAGTTGATCGGCTTCTGAATTTAACACCGGAGGAAATGAGCCAGCAGCTGGAATTAAATCAATTCAGTGCACTGGTGTTGATGACGCATAACATCGAGTATGACGCCCGTTACCTGAAGGCCATTGTGAACAGCCGTATCCCGTTTATCGGACTATTAGGGCCGTCGCATCGAAAAGACAGGCTGCTGCAAAGCCTGGGTGATGAGGAAGCACAAAAAATTATCAACCGCGTATTTGGCCCGATTGGGTTGGATATCGGCGCCGAAAACCCGGAAGAAATTGCGCTGTCCATCATGGCGGGAATTCATGCCGAATTAAATGGACGTACCGGACAACAATTAGGCATTAAAGCCTCGCCTGAAAGCCATGCCTACATCCACAGATAATGTTTATGCCCTTATTCTAGCGGCCGGGGCTTCCACACGCATGGGAAGGCCCAAACAATTACTTGAATGGCGTAATCAAACACTACTGACACATTCAATCCAGTGTGCTCAATCAATATTGAATGAGCACATTATTGTCGTGCTGGGCGCTCAAAACGAATCTATACAACAAACCCTTCATCCCGACGAAATCACTTTGGTTATTAACCCGGATTGGCAGGAAGGCATGGCTTCATCCATTCGTGCGGGAATTCAAGCATTGCCCAACTCCGCTTCGGCGGTTTTAATCATGCTTTGTGATCAACCGCTAATTGAAACTGAGCATATTCAACACTTACTGACCAGCTGGCTTAGCTCGCCGACCAACATTATTGCCAGCCAATATCATCAATCTGTAGGCGTTCCGGCATTGTTTCCGGCGGAATTTTTTGTCTTACTGCAATCGCTCCAAGGCGACAAGGGCGCGAAAGCTCTTCTTAATTATTTTGAAGAGCGTCTGATAAAAATCCCGATGCCCGAAGCGGAACTGGATATCGATAATCCTGAAGATTTTGCACGTTTAACCAAACAGTTCTGACATCACGCAAAGCCAAGTCATTGCCAATTTGGCTTCACCCCACTAAGCTGTACTGATTATTTGATCACTGTTGAATTCAGTCATGCTATTTGGTTTTTTTAAAAAATTATTCTCCTCATCCAAACCTAAACCCCAGCCGTCATCAACATTTCCGGAATCACCGCCGAGTATTGAAATTGCTAAAACTGTACCAAGCAATTCGTCTTCAGAAGCAAGCCAGACTGATTGCGATTATTTTTCGTTATCGACCAGTTTTAATGAACTTTTGCTCGGCGCTCAATTACAAGCTAATCAAGCTCCCAACGCGCTTGAATTAGACATCATCAACAGTGTTGAAAAATTATTGAGTGGCCAAATTCCTGAATCTGCTGTGCCGCGCTTGCCAGATGTCGCTATGGCTTTATTAAAAGAATTGGCGAATGACAACATCAGTCCGGAAGCGATTATGTCTTATATCAATCGAGATCCGGCACTGGCATCCGAAGTATTGGCGATGTCGAACAGCGCGTTGTTCAGAGTTAGCGAAGGGCAAATCGTCAATTTAGATAAAGCCCTGATGGTGCTGGGTCTAAACAATTTAAAAACCATCGTCAGCTCAGCATTAATGAAGCGCTTGATGGTGATTGCCCCGATCTATTTCCGCATGTTCGGCCAACATTTATGGCAGCATTCCCTCGATTGCGGCCATGCCTGCCGGGCATTGGCAACGTTTTATGGTAAAGGCGATCCCAATAATGCCTATCTGGTAGGTTTAATGCACGATGTTGGCAAACTGGCCATTTTTGGTGTATTGACTCAAGCCCTGGGCCAGCATCTTGACTATAAACCGCGCGGCTCGGTGTTTTCTGCCATCGTAAGGGATCATTCACAGACATTATCAGCCCGAATCGCCTCGCAATGGGGATTGCCGGACTATTTGTTAACCGCGCTGGCAGAGCAACAGGATACAAGAGCCCTCGTTGGCGATTGCTCAATTTATGGATTTATACTGAACCAAGCCAATATGCTTGCCGAATTTAAAGCCATTGCCGAAAAAGCGGTAACACCTGAGCAGCGCATTGATTCCCTATTGGTGCAATACAATATTCCTCTGCACCTGTTTAGAGAAGTATTTCCTGAAGACTTTATCGCACTTTCTTAAGCAGCTTGCGTATTCCGATACGCCTCTGACAAGTAAGCTTGTGTACAAATCGGCTTTTTAATCGAGGGGGATTTATTTAGAAAATCTCCCCCAACTCCTCTTTTTCAAAGAGGAGAGTGAAACGCCAGAACCTTAACTTATTTGCAGTGAAGCAACACCTGGAGACAATAAAAAGTTTTTACTGACCAAGTCCTTAGTCGTTATCAATAATTTCGACAGTGGCTGATGGCGCTGTACCTAGCGTATAGCCTGATGCAGTAGCCAGATCTAGGATTATATTTTCAGTGACTTCCTGCTTTTTATCGTTAATCGGCTGGATATCAACAAAGGCCGATGTGGTCCCTGCCGGGATAACAACTGTGTTTTTAACCGCTTTATAGTCTTTACCTTTTAACGCTGAGCCGGAAATAGTAAAAGATACGATAGTTTTGTTGGCACGCGGGGCATCAAGATTGATTTGAAAGCGACCGTTGATTAAACCTGCTTCAGCGGCATTGGGTTGTGTCGCAGATACTGTCACCGCTGGAAGACCAGCTGTAATGCTGGTGACTATGCTCGTACAGCTGGTGGTTGTAGTGTTTGTTTCGCCGCCGGTATTATTAGATGCGCCTTTAACAGAAACGATGACGTAAGGTACGCCTTCCAATACATACGTCTGGGAGGAACGAGGAAAGTTAGATAAATATTTGCCTTCGCCAAGGTTATTGATGCTAATCCAGTAAGAAAGTTTAACCACCGTTTTTCCGTTAATTGCATTTGCTGTTGCTAGATCAAGACCATAATACGATAAATTGGCAGTCGCAGAAGATGTCGGAATAAATCCGTCTTTAAAAAAAAGAGTTCCGTACTCATGCTTAATTATCGGCTTAGTTGAGTCTGGCACTTGTTCAAATTTACCCGTATTAGAATCATAAACTTGAGTAGTTTCAAAATTATCAGTTACCGTATAAACGTCAACGTATAGATCATCAGCAGCAAGCGAAAATGCCTGCTGACTTATAGTAGTTAACGCTAACATCAACATCACTAGAATGGATGCTTTATGAGAAGAATTGAATTGCATTAAAAGTCCTTTGGTATCTTTTCAGTGAGCGCGCCTTATAGA
>JABFRC010000198.1 GCA_013141375.1 Methylococcaceae bacterium
ATCTTCGCGTTCGGCGCGGATGCGAATTTTGATCAGTTCATGCTATTGAGAGCAATTTCAATTTCCGCAAGGACAGCAGCAGTCAATCCTGATTGACCGATCATGACGACGGGGTTTAATGAATGGGCTTGGGCCTTAAGTGTTTTCTTGTCGGCAGCTTTCACGCGTTCTTCCTGAATTAAAAAACAACGATTTTACACTAAATAAATACAGCTATGGGACGAAGTAAAAGCAGCAGTCGTTGGGTGCAGGAACATTTGCAAGATGAATATGTCAAAATGGCTATTGCACAGGGTTATCGTTCCCGCGCCGTTTTTAAATTGAATGAGATACATGATAAAGATCAGATCATAATGCCAGGTATGAACGTTGTTGATCTGGGGGCGGCTCCTGGTGGCTGGTCACAACGAGCAAGGCAGCTGATAGGAAAAAAAAATAGAATCGTAGCGTTGGATATATTGCCGATGGATCCGATAGAAGGCGTCGATTTTATCCAGGGTGATTTCCGTGAAGAAGATGTATTAAATAAGCTATATCATGTTTTAGATGGAGCGCCCATAAGTTTGGTAATGTCCGATATGGCGCCCAACATGAGTGGTAATAAAGGAGTTGATCAGCCTCGGGCTATCTATTTAGCGGAGTTGGCGTTGGAAACCGCGACAACTGTATTAAGTAAAGACGGTGCGTTTCTGGTCAAATTATTTCAGGGTGACGGTTTCGATGAATACTTTAAAAGTGTTCAGCAGCATTTCGCCAAAACAGTCATACGCAAGCCAAAAGCCTCAAGGCCGAGAAGTAATGAGGTGTATATTTTGGCAAAAGGCTTTAAATGAATTTTTTTATCCTCATAGTATTAAGAATGAGGGAAATTAGGAGGATGTTCCTTACGGACCCTCACCATAGTCAGGATGTTAATCCTGATATAATTAAGCAATTTTTAACCGAGAGCCTTCTTGGCCCAGGATGTGCAAATTGAACGACATGATGAAAAATATTATCCTTTGGGTCGTCATAGCAGTGGTGTTGATGTCTGTTTTCAACAATTTTGGTCCTCAAAATGACCGGGCTGATTCGTCTTTATCGTATTCTCAATTTATTGATTCGGTAAAAGCGGGCCAAGTTCAGCAGGTCATGATCAATGAAAATATTATCAAAGGCAAAATGCAGGGCGGCGAGATATTTAAAACTTATGCTCCTTCCGACCCCCATTTAGTTGATGACTTATTGGCTAATGGCGTAGAAATCAAGGTGTTACCGCCAGAGCAACCTTCCATGTTGATGCAATTACTTGTGTCATTTGGGCCTATGTTATTACTGATCGGGGTTTGGGTGTTTTTCATGCGCCAAATGCAAGGCGGTGGAGCGGGCGGCCGGGGCGCAATGAGCTTTGGTAAAAGTAAAGCCAGAATGCTGGAAGAAGATCAAATCAAAGTGACTTTCGCCGATGTTGCTGGTTGTGACGAAGCCAAAGAAGAAGTTGCTGAAATGGTGGACTTTTTAAGGGATCCTGCAAAATACCAAAAGTTGGGCGGCAAAATTCCTCGTGGTGCATTGATGATTGGTCCTCCGGGAACAGGTAAAACCTTGTTGGCCAGAGCGATTGCTGGTGAGGCTAAAGTGCCGTTTTTCACTATTTCCGGTTCGGATTTTGTTGAAATGTTCGTGGGTGTTGGTGCTTCCCGTGTCCGCGACATGTTTGAACAAGCTAAAAAGCACGCTCCTTGCATTATTTTTATCGACGAAATCGATGCCGTTGGTCGTCAGCGCGGTGCCGGCTTAGGTGGTGGCAACGATGAGCGTGAGCAAACATTAAATCAGTTATTGGTTGAAATGGACGGCTTTGAAGGCAATGAAGGCATTATCGTCATTGCGGCTACCAACCGCCCGGATGTATTGGATAAGGCACTGTTGCGCCCAGGTCGATTTGATCGTCAAGTTACCGTGGGGCTTCCGGATGTCCGGGGCAGGGAACAAATTCTTAAGGTGCATTTGAAGAAAGTACCAACTGCTGATGATGTTGAAGTTAAATACATTGCACAAGGGACTCCAGGATTCTCGGGTGCTGATTTGGCCAATCTGATTAATGAAGCTGCGCTATTTGCAGCCAGAATGAACAAGCGCATCGTCAACATGGTCGATTTGGAAAAAGCCAAGGACAAACTCATTATGGGCGCTGAAAGGCATTCCATGGTGATGAGTGAGAAAGATAAGAAAATGACAGCCTATCATGAAGCCGGTCATGCGATTGTTGGCAGATCAGTGCCGGAGCATGATCCTGTCTATAAAGTCAGTATCATGCCTAGAGGTCGTGCGTTGGGTGTGACCATGTTCTTGCCTGAAACTGACCAATACAGTGCCAGCAAGCAAAAGCTCGACAGCATGATATCCAGCTTATACGGCGGTCGTATTGCCGAAGAAATGATTTTTGGCTGGGAGCAGGTCAGTACCGGTGCGTCTAATGACATAGAGCGCGCCACTGAGTTAGCTAGAAACATGGTAACCAAGTGGGGACTTTCTCAACGCCTAGGGCCTTTGGCTTATAGTGAAGAGGAAGGCGAGGTATTTCTTGGTCGCTCAGTTACTCAGCATAAATCAGTCGCTGAAGATACTGCCCGTGTAATTGATGAGGAAATTCGTTCAGTGATTGATAAAAACTATCAACGTTCTGAAGCTATTCTGAAAGAAAACATTGATATATTGCATACCATGTCTGATGCTTTAATGAAGTATGAAACGATAGACAAGTTTCAAATTGAAGATTTAATGGCTCGCAGACCGGTCAGAGCACCTCAAGGTTGGGATGATACTCCACCGTCAGAAACGCCAAATGAAGTTATTGTTGATGAGCCAAGTGCCAGAGATGATAGCAAGGCTAGTAAAAAGATTGGTGGAGCTGCAGAACAAGGTTAGTTAATTTTGTTAGAAAACATAAAAGGAGAGGCCTATGGCTTCTCCTTTTTTTATGCATATTAACTAAAGTTTCGGAGTTCGTTTTTACCCGCACAGTAGTCGCTCATCCTTGATTTACAAAGCCTCGAGCCTTAGTGTCCTGGCATCAAGTTGGAGTACTTGCAAAAACCAGCATTCTATGTAGGCATTAATGGTAGCCATCAGGATGTCCACTGCATCGCCCATTACCGCTTTCAATCCGCCGGTAATCACTGCGCGAAAAACCTGCCACAGTTTGCCCGCAAAACTGATGTCGTTGCTAAGTGGGCGAGAAATTACAGACAAAACATTTGACAGACTCGCAGCTAGAACAACAGAGCGAGACGAAGATAATTTCAGAAATAGCCCAATATTTCGAGAGCTTAATCCATCTGAAAGAAGAGGAGAGGAACCGGCGAAAACTGGTTTGTCTAAGCTTAAGAGAGCAGCTTTTATTAACACCTTGGTACGCGATGCCGGAAAAGAAGGGTGGGGCAAGATTCTGGATTCGCTATCACGCCAGTCGAGTTTTGCTCAAATAGCTTATATTTTCTATAGTGAAGGTTACGAAAGAAAATCAGATTAGGCAGTTTCTGAATTAAGCGGTAATGAGATAGGTATTGATTCGCCATTTGAAAGTGAAGCTCCAGAAGGGCGAAATCTAGTGAGCAAAGCCAGTATACAGGCGAGGTTTTGCGATGTTTTTATTTGCAGATTAGCAGTGATAAGTTTTAACCAAATTATTTTTGGCGGTTGTCCATAAACATTCGATAGATCATATAAATCAGCGTCTTTAGTAACGATTACAAAGTCGTTATCTAATGCTCGTAGTAAATAGAGCCGCCTACCTTAAGAAGGCGGCTCTGAGGTTGTGGAAATTAATACAACGGTTTCAATTCAAGCTTAACAATATTAATGTCAGCTTATTATTGGCAGCGTTTAATACCTTTAACGGCTTTAACACCCGTTTTGCCATTGAACGATACGTCAATTGAGCAAGGCACAGCGGTATCACTAGATGCGATAGACACTTTCCATTTACCATTTACTACTTTTGCAGTTCCCAATTGAGCATTGGTAGTTGCATCAGTAATTACAGCAGTTTCTGCAGACATAAGCGCTTGACGTTCTGCTTTAGTGCTGGCTTTTTCCCAAGCAACTTGACCGGATACTTCAAGCTTTTGTGATTTGACGTTAAACCTGGCACTGGTTACTGTAGTATTTTTGCCAAGTGAGACTTGTGCATCTGCCGTTTGGTTAGCAGGAAGTACATCAACTGCGACTGTTTGTGGAGCAGATGAGGTTTCTTGGTTGCCACCGTCATTTGCAACAGCTGTCAGGACGATTTTTGTATCCTGATCTTCTGTGCCGGTTGATGGTTTCCATGAAACAACTGCTTTAGGCATGTGCAGATCAGAATCAAAACTGTTTTCTATCGATGCACCTTCAGGCAAATTAGCTGCAGTAATAGTGATGGGACGATCTTCAGGGTCAAACGCAGTAACCGCTAGTTTCAATTCTTCGCCAGCGTGTACTGAAACTTTGTCGGTTGCAGAAAGAGTAGGCACAACTTTGTGGCTCTTGTTTTCTGATTTCTTGCTGTGTTTCTTATCATCATGCTCATCTGAATCGTGGTGATTGTCGTGATCATCTGAATCATCACTGCAAGCAGTCGGCGCAGAGGTTGGTGTTACAGTTGGTTTAGGTGTTGCAGTTGGCGCTGACGTTGGCGCCGGGGTTACGG
>JABFRC010000277.1 GCA_013141375.1 Methylococcaceae bacterium
TTCCATTTGTGTGGTTTTAGTTTTTTTAGTCATGCTGGCTCAAGTTGTTTTTAATCGGTCAATTGCTGGTCCGAATTGGATGGCAGGAATCGCCGCACGTTCACCGTTATCACCTTATCTGTTGGTGGTTACGCTTTGGGTAGCCTTTATGGTTAATGAGTTTGGGCTTGAAATAAAGCAATCTCTCCCAACCGATTTTGGCATGGCGAATGAGATCTATCTGAGTTCCCTGCGCCCTGAAGCACAGCAACAGGACTTCGGCGAACTAAAGTTAGGCAACAATGTGGACGGAGGCCCTCTGTGCTTACGGGAACACTGTTATACGCAAGGCCTTGGCACTCATGCGCGTTCGGTCATTGCCTATAGCATACCGAATGAAGCCAGAAGATTTCTTGCTGTGGCAGGGCTGGATGACGAAAGCCAAAATGGCGAAGTTGAGTTTATTGTAGAAATCGATGGCCATGAAGCTTGGCGGAGCGGTAAAGTCACTCGGGACATGGCCCCAATCATGGTGGACATTCCGTTGGTCAATGCAAAAAAATTGATGCTGCGGGTAGAGCCTCTTGGTGAAATCAACAGTGACCATGCCAATTGGGCTGATGCACGGTTCGAAAGGTGACTATACAAATTGGAAGTCATTTAGTAACCGTTTATGAAAACCCCAAAAATAAATAATATCCCAGAGAGCGTAAATAGAGCAGCCATAGCCATACCAATACCTGCCAAACGAATCGCTCCCTGTTTTTGAAAATTTATAATGCTAGTTGCATACAAAGCGCAGAAGGTTATCAAAATTGGCACTATATATCTGAAGTCAATATTGGCAGGAAAAGTCATCCGCATGTAGGTAATCCCTGCCCACAAGAAAAAACCCGAAAGCAAGATAACAGCCTGACGTTTGAAATCATCCTTCGTCATGTGATAGATTCCAAACATGATATAAATCAACATGAATATCTCCAGTAAGCTACTAAAGACAGCAGTATTGATGCAAAGGAGATTTGGATATTTAAATTCACCGAACAAACCGGTTTTACCCAAATAATTCCAGAAAAATTGACGGCCCATGCGGTCATCATAAGGATCAGCAAAAGGTTCTGTAACAAATATTTTTGCATCAAACCAAAGATAATTGGCAGCGGTATTGCCAACTAAGTTTGCATGGGATAAGCCGTCAATATTATCAATGTAAAGCTTGTCGCGCTTGCCCTGTAGCATCAAAATAAGCCCTGGAGCAACAGTAATAGCAACAGCAGTAAACAATATCGAGAAGGGCATTATGGAGAGTTTAAGGTAGGCTATGTATTGTTTTGATTTGATCATTTTGTACAGTCCAATAACTGCCAACACTGCCACTAAAATCTCACCATTCGCTTTTGTAACAATTGCGCCAGCACCCATTAAACTTGCAATCATCAGGTCACGTTTTTTGTCATCACGATACCATCTGTGCATGTAATACAAGCTTGCCGTAAACAAAAAATACTCCATCGGATCGTTACCTATGCGAACCGAATGGATAATGGCTACTGGCCAAAATGCAAATAAAGCACCGATTATCCAGAATAAACCATCAACACTAATTCTGGTGTACCACTGTTTGGCTGATACTGATTTAAACTGACCAGGTGTGACTTTGGTGTGACTAATGGAGTACGAACTTTTTTCGGAGTAGTTAGAACATAATCGCCTAAATTTTTGTTGGCTAGAACCTTTAGTATTTATTTGTGTTCTGTTAGATGAAATACGAAACGGGCGATATATTTTTAATGGACTATTTTTTTGTTCTAGGGCATTGATTAATTGCTCCAATATTAATAAGCCAAATAATACAAAGCCCATAGAGTAAATTAAACTTAATATTTGCTCTATTCGATAAATGGCAAATTTATTAGCTGGCTCAAAAATTTGCGCAACCTTGTAAACAATGGCACCGGTGTAATAGTAGAGCGGTGGGTGAAAAAATGCACCACCAACAGCATAATCTAGGGGTGGTGGCACCCAATGTGTTGTCAAATATTCTATGTACCCGGCATGGTCTCCTAAGTCGTGATCGCGCACATCGGGTGGAGTAACTGTAAAATAGATTATTCGAATGAATAACGCACCCAGAAACAATATTTTTATCGACGTTTTGAGATTGGATACTTTGATAAACTTATACGCCAGCAGCACTCCCATTAGAAAAAGCAAGCCATACAGAATTCTGTTAAATGATGGATCTCCAACAGCGCCAATGACAACCCCCATTAAACCACCAGAATCAGTATAAATAATCTCAACTTCATTCTTGCCGATGTGCAGGTAAGGTTTTAGGTCATAAATAAAACCCTTGCTATAGTCGCGGCGTTCTTGATCACTTATATTGTCAAAATTAACAGGTTTTTTATTAATGGTTAACGCTAGAATTTCATCATCAGGAATGATTCTCACCATAGTGCTGGAATGCTCGCCCATTTCAATAATGCCATTCAATTTGTAGACACCGCTTTCATTGGATTGTACAAAAGCTGGAAAATTAAAGCTTTCGGTTCTTCCTGAAGGGGTTGTTAATGCAAAGTCTGAATAAGCCAGTTGCATTGATCTGGAAGTAAAAAACAATAACCCTAAAATGATAATAATTAAATATGTAGTTTTAGATTTTATTAATGATTTCATTTTATGTCCTGAACGTGAGAATGAAGTTTTTTAAGCTCTACCTTTAGAATGCCCACTTCTTGAATAAGATTTTTATTGCTTTCGGATAGTTTAGATATAACGACTGAAAACTGAATTAAAATAAAAAATGCCGAAACAATTAGCATCAATAGCAGTGCGGAAGGCGCATAAATAATACCTAGAGTACTAGCAAATATTTGTAGGAGCGGTTTAAAAACAGAAATCAATACAAAAAAACAACCACAAGCAAGCCATAATAGCGAGTATTCTTCCTTAAGTTTTTTTCGCTTAATCAAGCCTAAAATAATCAAAATAAGCGAGATGCTTCCAATAATAGAAAATACTTGAATTCTATTTTCCGTTACGATGGCCAATAAATTATACATTTTTAATATCCCTACGAATTTTTTGCCTTTGGGCTGTCATTAACATGGCTAAAATAACTTTTATCATATAATAAGCTGATTTTAGGCCTGAAATTGAAGACTCACCACCTTGTCTTTCCAGCATTTCCACAGAAACCTCTTTAACCTTGAAATCATTTTTTCCTAATAAAATAATGGACTCGGGTTCTGGATAGTCAGTCGGATAGTTTTCCGCTAAAAAAGCTATCGCTTCTTTGTTATAAGCTCTAAAGCCAGAAGTACTATCAGTAATTTTTTGCTTGATTAATAGTTTATTTAACACTTCAAATAATTTTATGCCAATTCGACGCATAAAAGTGGATTGAAATCCCTGGGTCTTTTCAATAAAACGAGAGCCAATGCAGACATCGTATTGTTTGGTTTGTAGCGGCGCTAACAATTTATTTATTTCTGATGCCAAATGCTGTCCATCGCCATCAAATTGAACAGCATAATCAAACTGATGATAAAACGCATACTTAAATCCAGTCTGTACCGCACCTCCAATACCCAGATTAGCAGGCAGTTGAATAACAGTTGCAAGCCCACTAGACTCTGCCATTTTTTGGGTGTCATCTATGGAGCCATCATTTATGACTAAACATTCAAAATTAGAATTTTCTTGTTTTAGAGATTGTATAACTCTATTTATATTTTTTTCTTCATTGTAAGCAGGCGTTATGATAATAATTTTAGCTGAAATCATTTGTAAACCTAATTCAAATTGTAATGTTTGCTGCTTTTTAATAATTAGATGAGTTTATTGATTACCATAATGTTTTACAAAAAATAAAGATTTACCGCACTTGGCGATTAATTATTTATTGGCAGGTTTGGCATAGTAGCAATAAAACTATTGACCCAATCTGCATGATCCCAGTTATCATCTTTCAGGACTGCAACATTATTCATGTAAGCTTATAAATCCACAACTTATGTACTAAGAAATTTAAAAATACGGTAATGCCAGTAGCCAAGAACTGCGCTGCAATATAATTTTGCAAAGTATCGAAAAATAAAGCAAATAATAAAGTATTTGCCGTCAATCCAAGGCTAACTGCCATAATGAACTTGGGTAATGTTTTGTAATGGCTAGCATTGCTAGAAAAGGTGAAATGGTAGTTAGCCAAATAATTAAAAATTGACGATAAAAAATAGGCCGCAGATGAAGCTATAACCTCCGGTGCCAACTTGAATTCATATCGGTTAAAAATGGATGACAATGGATAAGTATCTGTTGAAACAATTAGTTCAGGTGTTAACCTGAGTTTAACCATGACAGTAAGCAGCAAAAATTGGATCAACGTGGAAATACTTCCAATACCCAGATATTTAATGAAGTGCTTCATGATGCCAATATTATTGTAAGCACGGTGTATAAATCGAAAAGCGAGAAAGTTTCCGTTTTAATGTTAATCTCCATTATTTGAATCTAGTTATCTGACTAGGTGCTTGATTTGCTATTGATGCTTTTTGTTTTTTTGCTGATCGATTAGAAAACCTTCAATATTAACAATGATAACGAATCAGGTCGAAAAAAGCGGGAAGAAATACCCAACCCGTTATCTCCAACTAGACAGCGCATAATATATGGAATCCATA
>JABFRC010000176.1 GCA_013141375.1 Methylococcaceae bacterium
ATTTTATTGGCAATTATTTATCGGGCCAGACCCTGCCGCCATTAGACAATTGGTATCCGCCCCATCGCTTTGATTTCTATTATGGGTTTCAACATTATGGCGCGGCGTTAATGGGTCGCATTCTAGGGCTTGGGCCGGGGCTGACCTACAATCTTGCTTTTGCCTTGTTAATGGCCTTGCCTGCAACATTAGCTTGGGATTTTACGGCTAGCTTACTTAAACAACCCTGGAAACGTTGGCTGATTGTGCTCACCTTCGTTGTCGGTGGAACAGGGGCTACGCCTTTCGTGCATTTGTCTTTTGATCTCCCCAAAGATACACCAGCAGACCAGCGATCAAATGCTGCCAGCGACGCCATGTGGGCAAGCCAGCGCTTTATCGGTCTATTTGATCAACGCCTGAATACCGATTTTGGCAAAGAACTGTTCCCTATCCAGAAAAAACCCGGCTGGGAACCCAGAGAACTACCACTGGAAGGATTTGGTTACCAATTCTATGTAGGCGATTATCATCCGCCACTGGGTGGTTTTTTTCTATTAATGGTCGCCATCGCCTGCATAGGCAGGCTGGAAAAATCCGGAAGCACGCAATCAACGGCATCAACTGATCCGGAACCTCAACTTGCCAATATTTCGGTCCATTCGGAAAGTCGATATCGATTTGTTTTACAGGCACTTTTGGCTTCTACCGTGCCAATAATGATTGCAACCAACACCTGGGCATTTCCTCTGCAAGGCGCATTGGTACTTGGCTGGATTGTTTGGGGCTACTTAAATAAAAAACCACCCGAATGGAAAGCCATATTTGCAGGTGGCGGTGCCGGGTTTTTATTGCTGTATCCCTTCCTGACCGGATTTGCCGGCAACGCTCTGCCTACGCCGATTAAATTGGTGCAAGCTGAAAATCACACACCCATCGTGCAATTTTTCGCGATGCATTGGCCCTTGCTACTTTTCGGCTTGTTAAGTCTGTTTTCAAGCGGAACCCGGAAGTTGGCCTTGTCGTTTTCAGCGGTATTTCTAGGTTTGCTGCTGATTTCTGAATGCATCTATGTCGACGATCCTTCTGGCGACCAGTATGAGCGCACCAATACAGTCATGAAGTGGTGGGGATGGATCTGGAGCGGTGGACTGGTGACCTTGACCACCATGCTATTGGCAAGCAATACGCGATGGATCAAGGGCGTCGTTGTCCTGGCATTATTGGTTATCAATTGGTATGCCCTGGACGTGTTCAATTACTGGTTTTATACCGACAAATCATCGTCCGGCAAGCTGGCTGCAACCAGCGTATATACCGGTGATTTGGTGGTGCGCGATATGTTTGATTATCTGGGCAAGGCACCCTCAGGTATCGTATTGGAAAATAATTATGGCGGCGCTTATACCGATTCCGGCATTTATGCCGCCTTTGCCGCAAAGCCGACATTATTAGGGTGGCCTATGCATTTACAGACTTGGCATGGCAGTATCGGCCATGCCTGGGCATTAAATGAGAAAATTATCCAGTTCTATAAAGGCGAGCTGCCAAACGCTAAAGACTGGCTGCTCGCCAATCATGTTAACTACATTGTCTGGAATGCTAAGGACAGCGATCAAGCCAATGCTTGGGAATTGATTAAAAGCAATATCGACCAATCTTATGCCTGGCACGAATTTAGTTCGGATGCGGGTCGACATATCGGTTTATGGGTGTGGCGGAAAGCCAATTAAGCCGAGTGACGACATACTTATGATAAAATTCAGCTTTTAATATCAACTAGGTAGCAGCACCCCATGAGCATTAAGTCGGATAAGTGGATACGCCGTATGGCAGAGGAATATGGCATGATTGAGCCGTTTGAATGCGGTCAGGTCAGGGATTCTGAACGTGGCAGAGTAATTTCTTACGGCACCTCCAGTTATGGTTACGATGTGCGCTGTTCTGATGAGTTCAAGATTTTTACCAACATCAACTCTGCCATTGTTGACCCCAAAGACTTCGACTCCAACAGTTTTGTCGATGTTAAATCCGATGTCTGCATCATTCCGCCGAATTCCTTTGCATTGGCCAGAACTGTCGAATTTTTTCGCATTCCTCGAGATGTTTTAACAATATGTCTGGGTAAATCGACTTATGCCCGCTGCGGTATTATCGTTAACGTTACGCCGCTGGAACCGGAGTGGGAAGGCCATGTTACTTTGGAGTTTTCCAATACCACCACCTTACCGGCCAAAATTTACGCGAATGAAGGCGTTGCGCAAATGCTGTTTTTTTCCGGCGACGAGGTATGTGAAACGTCTTATAAAGACAGAGGCGGAAAATATCAGGGACAAACCGGCGTCACACTGCCAAAAGCATAAAACTTGCGGGTGGTCTGGACAGCCAAATCACCCGCACTTATTCAATCACTGCAAAGTGGCAGGTGCCGGTATATTGGTCGGCGGCAGTTGTACAAAAAAACCTTTGTCGTTCAAACTGTTAATGACTTTGCTCACATCTTCTTTCGCCAGCTTGCGATCCGCACTGAGTTCCAGTTCCATTACAAACTCCAATCGGCCCAAACTGATAAAAAGTGCTTCCGGCACTTTAGAAAAATCATCCTTATTTTCGACATACAGATAAAGCAGTTCTTTTTTTAGACTTTTGTAGATATAACAAAGCATACGACATACCAAATAATGGGCAAGACTCCCATTCTAACAAACTTGCACCGTCTATCTTCCAACTCATCGACAACACGCCAATGAATCAATCCTTCGACCCTGAAAAATTTTTCAAAAAAGCCTGCATTTTTGAAAGCTCGCTGGTTATTGTCGCTCTGGTACTGGGCTGGATAGCCGACATTAATCCGTTAGCCGACCTGCATTTTTCTGAAAGCGCCATTGCGCTAGGTATACTGGGGACGATACCGCTGTTTTTGATGTTCTTATTGATGGAGCAAATTCAAGCCGAATCGTTAGTCAGCATCAGAAAACTTTTGTTGAATACCCTGGGCCCCAGCTTGCACCGCTATCACTGGACGGATTTACTGATACTTGCAGCGATCGCAGGCATTTCTGAAGAACTGCTGTTTCGCGGTGTCATTCAACCTTGGCTGGAATCGGCCTGGGGCATGACGACGGGATTGATAGTAACCAATCTCATCTTTGGCTTAGCTCACGCCCTGACGCCCATGTACGGGCTATTAGCGCTGTTAGTCGGCATATACCTGGGACTTTCAATGGACATTGGCGGAGACAGAAATCTACTGACGCCCGTAATCATTCACGGCTTTTATGATTTTCTAGCCTTTTTAGCGCTAATGCGCGCCTATCGGGCCAGCATAAACACGAATTAACGCCAAGCCACCGACTCTCCACGTAACGCCAGAGTCACTTCGATAATATCAGACAACACCCAGGTCGGTTTATAGTCAGCTCTGGCAATATCTCCTTCACTGGAAACGCCAGAAAGCACCATCAAACTACGAATACCGGTATTAACAGCCCCTAGGATATCAGTATCCAATCGATCGCCGATGGCCACCGTCGAAGCAGTATCCGCTCCCAAAATGCTCAAGGCTTGCTGATACATGATCGGTTCCGGCTTGCCGATGGTTACCGGCGTAACGCCTGTTGCGGCGGTTAATGCGGCCAAAATAGCGCCATTACCATGAGTCAGTCCGCGCTCTGTAGGTAGCGTGACGTCGGCGTTGGTTCCGACAAATTTTGCTCCGGCACGGATGTTGAGCGTTGCGGTTGCCAGCTTATCCCAATTTAGCGTCTGATCCATGCCGCACACCACGACATCCGCGCCCTGTCCCTCGCCCAGTTCGTATACGCCCGTTAAAGTAAAGCCTCGCTCCAGCAAAGGCTCCGTAGCGCCTTCCTCGCCCACCACAAAGATTCGCGTTGTTTCCGGATCAAAATGCTCTGACAGGTAAAATGCTGTCGCCATCGACGAGGTTAAAACTTCTTCGAGCGCCACCGTTACTCCCATGTGCGCCAGCTTGGTAACATACTGAGAGGCTGTAGAACGTGCATTGTTGGTTGCCAAAATAAATGGTAGTTTTTGCTCGCGTAGTGTTTGAAAAAATTCAACGAGACCAGGCATAGGCTCTGAACCATGCCAGAGCACACCATCCATATCGATAATTAGCGCGCGGATATTTGTAAATGCTTCCATAGTGGAGATTTCTCTAAAGTAAGTGACTATCGCTGTGCAGTATATCAGCGAGCTATCTGATATTTTTTTCGCAAATCAAAATATTGAGCGAAGCGCTTAGAAGTGGAACCTTATAATTATCCATAAGATGCAGAAGAAATCTAAGTTGAATTCATGATGTTTTTCTGAGCTATACTTCACATCAATTTATGCAGTTTGTTATGGATTTTAAGTGTGCTTTTACAAAAATTTTTCCGGAAAAAATCACAGGCTAGCGGAATTGTTGCTATTAGTTATCTTCAAAATGGACTTGCCGTTGCAGTTGCAAATATAAATGACGACAACAAAATTAGAATTCTCAATTCACAGTTTTTCAGACGTTAAACCCAGTGGAAAGCGGATTGTTACTCCGCGATTTTGTCGACAAACATGATCTTGCTCAATTCGATTGCTATCTTGTGCTTACTAGCGATAATTATCGCCGTGTAAATATTGAAGCCCCTGCCGTAGCGATATCAGAAATGAGTGATGCAATACGTTGGAAAATTAGTGACCTTGTTGATTTTTCAGTCGAAAAAGCGGCGATTGATTTTTTTGAAGTGCCTGCTTCTAAACGTGCAAGTTCAAATATGCTGGAAGTGGTTGCCAGCCCATTAGAGGTCATTACAGAATTCGCGAATAAGATAGATCGTACAGGCCTTAATCTTAAAGTAATTGATATTCAAGAAACTGTTTTGCGTAATCTAGCGGTATTACTTCCTGAAAATCAGCGGGGCGTTGCTGTTTTATACTTACAAGAATCTTCTGGTGTAATTCTCATACAAAAAGACGGCACTATTTACTTATCTCGTAATATTGATATTGGTTACAAACAACTTGGTTTAGATTTAATAAGCGATAATACTGATAGCAGAGCTAATATTGAACAGAATAATCTGGCCTTAGAAATTCAACGCTCATTAGATTACGTTGAAAGTTTTTATGGTATTCCACCCATTTCAGGAGTAGCGGTTATTCCACTGTCTGCATACACTCAGGAATTATTGAATATTCTTAATAGTAGCCATGGCATCACCGCAAGGGTTATGGATCTTTCTGCGATTGTTGACTGTGACATATTGCTCGATGACGCCACTCAATCAAAGTGTGCACCCGTTATAGGTGCCACCTTGCGGTTTGCCGGGGAATAGCGTTAATGCAGCAGATAAATTTATATCGAGACATTCTCAATCAGCAAAATAAAGCATCAGATATTCAGCTGGTTACAGTTGGCTTAGTGGCAATTGTAATTTCATTGTTATGTATTAGTGCCTACGAAGTTTGGGATTATTACAGTATTCAGGCAGATCTAGAGGGTGCCCAGCGCTCCTTCAGTCAGGATCAGGCCAAGGTAAATGATTTAATTTCTAAAAGACCAAGCCAAGATGTGAGTCGTGAATTACTTGCAGAAATTGATCAATGGCAAAGCAGCGTTAATGAGGCCGCGCAAACCTTACAATTACTATCGGGAAGAAAATCTCAGGTTGCACAAGGTTTCTCAAGCTATTTTGACGCATTAACCAATTATTCCGGCACTGATGTTTGGCTAACTAATATCCAAATTGATGGTCAAAGCCGTGCTATAAGTATTCAAGGCAGCACTTTCAAGCCGGAACAAATTCCTCGTGCATTACTCGAATTACAACAACAACCAGCATTAAAGGGCCAAACGTTTGCAAAACTGGCTATGGAGCAGTCTAGTCAGGTTGCTGGGCAAATAGATTTTATACTCAGCAGTTCCGAGCAATCATCCAGTGAAAGAAAACATGCCCAATAAATTGCAAAGTAAATTTGAAACCCTAACAGCTCGAGAGAAAATTATTGTGGTGTCCGCAATACTCGCGGCATTGTGGAGTGGCTGGGATAATTTCTTTTACCAACCGCTGCAGCAAAAAAAGAATCTACTAAAACAAGAACTCGTGAGTATTAACACTCAAATCAACGGACAGAAGCAAACGGCAAACTTGCTAATAAATAATGGCAATGCGGACCCTAATTTATCGAATCAAAAAAAACTCAACGATTTAAAGACCGAATATAGTCGCCTCCAGGAGCAAATAATGCTCGGTGACAAAAAATTTGTGCCACCAAACGAAATGGCAAAAGCATTAAGTGACTTGCTCCAGCAAGATACAAATCTGAAATTAATTAAATTAGATAAGTTGCCAACCACCACTCTGCTAGCGGCAAAGCAGCAACAGCATCCCATTTATAAGCACGAGCTGGCGATAACATTTTCTGGAAATTATCGTGATACAGTCAACTATCTAAAATCGCTGGAAGCCCTTCCTTGGGCCATCGTATGGGAACATATTGACTATCAAGTTAAAGAATATCCGGTAGCGTTTTGCACCATCAATATAGTTACTCTAAGTTTTGAAGAGGGGTGGCTGGGTGTATAAAAAAATACTAAGTTTAATCCTGCTATTTCTAATTCCCTTTCCGAATTACGCTGAGTTTAAAGATCCTACTAAACCGGCATATCCGGCAAATCCGGACATTAACGCGAATGCAAATGAAGAAGAGCCTAAGCTATCGGCGATTTGGATGTCTTCAAGATCAAAATGGGCGACCATCAATGGCGTCAGAGTTAAACAAGGCCAAAGCATCGGCGATATTAAAATTGTTAAAATTCACAAAAACACAGTTATCATCGACCAGAACGGCAGCATAAAGACATTGCAATTATTGCAGCGCCCCTACAAGACCTTACAATACAAAGGAACCGTATTAAATGACTAAACAGAATCCTGTCTTTAATATCGCTTTATCATTACTTTTGACATCCTGTGCAACTTTACATCCCCCAAAGTCAGATAATTTGGCAGATGTTTTCCCAGAAAAAAAAGCCCTTTTACCCCAAAAGCCAACGCCAAAAGTTGCAGAAATTCCAGTGCCGGAATTTAAATCAGCTTTACAAATACCCAGAAATTTACGGAACTCTTTGAATGTCTCTGTACATGAAGTTGACGCCCGTGAATTTTTTATGGGCTTGGTGGTTGATTCTGATGAGAATATGGTGGTGCATCCGGATGTAAAGGGTACGATTTCATTAGAATTAAAAAATGTGACTATTCCGCAAGTGCTGGATGCAGTTCAAAAAGTCTATGGATATGATTTCAAGAAAACAGAGATTGGCTACGTTATCTATCCTGCAACCTTGCAAACCAAAACCTTTAAGATTGATCGCCTGGATCTGCTGCGAGAAGGAAAATCTAATACCTTTGTATCCTCCGGACAGACTGGCAACTCAAATTCCGGTTATGGTAGCCAGCAAAGCCAGAGCTCCTTATCAACGCCACAGTTTGGCAATAATCAAAATCAGTCAAACACAAGCTCAACAACGACTAGATCGTCCGGTAGTTCGATTACCACCACTACTCAGACAGATTTCTGGAAAGAGCTTGAAGATGCATTGCATACCTTACTGGCTGTCGACAAAGAAGCATCAGTAGTTATCAATCGACAATCAGGCGTTGTGATTGCCAGAGCGAAACCCATGCAATTACGGGAGATTGAGAGCTTTCTGGCAACCACGCAAAATCAAATCAGTCGCCAGGTGATACTCGAAGCCAAAATATTGGAAGTCGTTCTAAATGACAGCCATCAAGACGGCGTGGAGTGGAAAAGCATCATCAGAGAAGGTCTGCAATCTGCGCCGGTATTGGTTGGCAATCCTGGCACCGTTTTCACACTGGCTTCGCGCGCGGGGAGTTTTCGTGCCGGCGATTTTACTGCGGTTGTCACCTTACTGGAGTCACAAGGCAAAACCAATGTACTTTCCAGCCCAAGAATATCGACCTTAAACAATCAGCAGGCCATTATCAAAGTAGGCAGGGATGAAACCTTTGTTACCGGCATCTCTCCGGGGATTTCCGGTGGCGTCAATAGCGGCACTGTTCAGCCGGTGCCCATTTTGTCGGCGTTTTTTTCCGGTATTGCGTTGGATGTTACACCGCAAATCAATGATAACGGCGAGATTACATTGCATATCCATCCTTCGATTTCTAAAGTGCAAAGCCTGGATAGAAAATACACCGTTAACGATAATGGCGAGCAATCTGTTGTGCCCACGGCGCTTACCAGCATCAGAGAGTCCGACAGCATTGTCAAAGCTGAAAATGGGCAAATTGTTGTGTTGGGTGGATTGATGCAAGATACCATTGATGAAAATAAAGAAGGCATCACAGGCTTATCGCGAATTCCTTATCTGGGTAATTTATTCAGAGTGAATACTGGCACCAGTCAAAAATCTGAACTGGTTATTTTATTAAAAGCCACCCTCATAAATAATGACTCCGACTGGCAAAACGCCATTGAAAACAGTCAGCAGCGATTTAAAGAATTGGAAGCGCAGCCCCGCTGGCAATAATTTTATCCATTTAGCTAAGGCATCTGAACTTTCGGCACGCATAACGTCATGGACATTACCAAAAAAATTCGTATTGGAGATTTGCTGGTTCAGAACCGCGTTATTACGCATGAGCAATTGTTGTCTGCATTGGCAGAACAAAAAAAAACTGGCAGAAAACTAGGTCGTACCTTAATCGACCTTAACTTCATAAAAGAAACCGACTTACTTAACTTCCTCTCACGGCAATTACAAATTCCATTTCTGGATGTTTCGCGATATCAACGCACCCCTGAAACGATCAAAGTATTACCGGAAAACTTGGCCAGACGGTTCCGTGTTCTGCTGCTAGAGAACAATGCTAACGATGTGTTATTGGCGATGGCCGATCCTACTGACTTGATGGCATTGGACGAATTGACCCGTGTTCTTAAAAAATCCATTCGTGCCGCTGTGGTTAGGGAATCAGACCTGTTGGCAGCCATAGATCAATCCTATCGACGTACTGCTGAAATCGGGGTGTTGGCTGAAAAGCTGCGCAATGAATTGTCAGAAAATGATATTGATCTTGATTCGTTGCTAACGTCTGATGAAGTAACCGATGCGCCCGTCGTTAAATTATTACAATCCTTGTTTGAAGATGCAGTTCAGGCTAAAGCGTCGGATATCCACATTGAGCCCGACGAAAAAGTCTTGCGTATTCGTCAGCGCGTTGACGGAATATTGATTGAGCAAATTTTGGATGAGGTCAATATCGCTTCAGCGGTGGTCATACGCCTAAAACTGATGGCAGGCCTTAATATTTCCGAAAAAAGATTACCCCAGGATGGGCGCTTTAATATTCGTGTTAAAGGTCGAATTCTGGATGTCAGAATTTCCACATTGCCTGTGCAAAATGGCGAGTCGGTAGTGATGCGTCTATTGGATCATTCACATGGACTTTTAGATCTCAATCATTTGGGCATTCCGGAAACTATTCTTGCCCGATTCAGAAAGCATATCAACAGTCCACATGGCTTGATTCTGGTGACCGGCCCGACGGGCAGCGGTAAGACCACCACGCTTTATGCCGCCTTGACCGAGGTCAATAAACCGGAAACCAAAATTATTACCGCCGAAGATCCGGTGGAGTACAGCTTACCCAGAATCAATCAGGCTCAGGTCAATGACAAAGTCGGCTTGACCTTTGCCAGTGTGTTGCGCTCGGCCTTGCGCCAAGATCCCGACATCATTCTGGTGGGCGAGATGCGCGATACGGAAACTGCCGAAATTGCCATTCGCGCCTCCATTACCGGCCATTTGGTGTTTTCAACATTGCATACCAATGGTGCCATCGAAACCGCCACGCGTTTATTGGATATGGGTGTTGAAGGCTACATTTTAGCCAGTGCCTTACGCGTGATTATTGCCCAGCGCTTGGTTCGACGAATTTGTGAATATTGCGTTGAAGCGACAGAAATCGAGCCCGGTCAATTAATCTGGTTGGAAAAATCCCAGAACAAAAATTACAGCGGCGTGGTGTTTAAGCGCGGGCGTGGTTGTCATCAATGCAATCATACCGGCTACAAAGGCAGAATTGGCGTGTATGAATTGCTGGATCTTCGGTCGGAAACGCTCGATGCATTAAGACGTAACGATGCGTCGGCGTTTACCCACGCGGCGATACAAACTCCGGGATTCATTCGTTTTTCAACCTGTGCCGCCGAATACGCCGAACAAGGCATAACCACGATAGATGAAGTCTTGCGCATCACCGGTGCGGGAGAATAAACGTGGCGTTTTTTAAATACACGGCCCGTAATGCCTCAGGTCAGCTGGTGTCCAATGTCGTTGAAGCCGATGATCGTGGACTTGCCGCCCAGTTGCTTAACAATAGGGGACTAACGCCGGTCACGATTACCCAGACGTCCGCTCAATCAGATGTCATTGCACAATTTAATAACTGGCGGGCGCTTGATAGTCTGAGCATTAGCGACATGATGCTGTTCAGTCGACAAATGCATAGTCTGTCCAAAGCTGGAGTCCCATTGATTCGGGCATTGCGCAGCCTAACCGAGTCCACCCGTAATCCGGCATTGGCAGGCGCACTCAAAGACATTGCCAAACGACTTGAATCAGGCTCGTCCTTGAGTCAGGCGATGAATCAGCATAAAAAAATCTTCAGTCCCTTGTTTATTAACATCGTCCATGTTGGCGAGACCAGCGGCGGGCTGGACCTGGCTTTCTTGCAAATTGCAGGTTATCTGGAACGCGAAAAAGAAACTCAAAACCGCGTCAAATCAGCTTTGCGTTACCCGGCAATGGTGATCGTTGCAATCAGTATTGCGATGGTGATTATTAATATTTATGTCATCCCCTCGTTTAAAAGTGTGTTCGATAGAATGGGCGCCGAACTTCCCTGGCAAACCAAGCTATTGATGGCGATTTCTGATTTTACTATCAGCTATTGGCCTTACTTGCTTGGCGTACTGATCGGCGCATCTTTATTGGCTATTAAATATATCAATACCCGCGAGGGCCGATTGCAATGGGATTGGCTCATGCTCCACATCCCTGGTGTTGGCAGTATTGTTGAGCGGTCGACCATGGAGCGATTTGCTCGCTCCTTTGCGATGACCTTAAGTTCCGGTGTACCGCTGATTCAAGGTATTACCATCGTTGGCGAGGCAATCGGCAATAGCTACATTGCCTCCAAACTCGAACAAATGCGTATCGGCATTGAAAAAGGCGACTCTATCAGTCGTATGGCTAGAGCCACGCAAATGTTCCCTGCACTGGTCATTCAAATGATTATGGTGGGCGAAGAAACCGGTAATATCAGCGATATGTTGTTAGAAGTAGCTGACTTTTATGAAGCTGAAGTGGATGCCGAGTTAAAAAATATAGCCAGCGTCATTGAGCCGATATTGATCGTGATTATTGGCATAATGGTATTGGTGCTGGCCTTGGGTATCTTTCTACCGATGTGGAATCTGTCAAGTGTCATGCATTAATGATTCAGGTTATTTCACAATAGATACTTCCAACTCCCGCGATACATAATCAGCACTGCCATAAGTTCCCAATTGGCTTAGCGCATTAATTTGGTAAATAGCCGGGCTAGTGCTGCCTTCAATGGTTGTCGTCAAGGTGCAAGTTAATGTCACTGTAAAGCCAGTCAAATCGGGTAATGTTAAAGCAGTCTGTGCGTTAACATCCGCACAACTCCCTCCCGCACTTATTTTACTGATCGCCCAACCTAGTCCAGCCCTTGCCGCCTGATAGGCTCTAGTGCTTTGTAAGGTATAAGTGGTGGTTGCGTGTTCTACGCCACTCACCCTGACCATATAGCCGCCAAGTAAGCCTAGCACTACCAGTATAAAGATGGCCGTTACGATACCGAAACCCGATTGTTTGGCAGGCATGTTCACGGCACGTTATCCACATGAACTTGTTCAACTAACTGGATGGATTCGTTCATCGCATCGGTTAGCGTCATTTCCAGAGTAACCAGCCCCGAGCGCGAAGAGTTACCCGGATCATAAGAAAACTTGCAGCTGGCTATTTTGTTGGCCTGAACTTGCCCGGTAACGCCTGTGGGCGGATTCGATTGGCTTGCGGTAATCGCGTACCCCGAATAACGTAACAGCTGATTATTGATACAGCGGTAAGTAATCGGGCTATCGACAATAAAAAATCGCTGTTGCGGGGAATTAAACGGAAACTTGAAGGCATTGAAGCTAATGGTTTTAGCATTGCCTGAGTTAATTACCGTAGCTCGGTTACTGCCTGTATAAGCATCGGCGGTGGTATTGCCGAGATTATAAACCACCAGGGATTGCCCCGCTGTTACCTGCGGCGTGAATACTTTCAAGGTGCTCATTACCTCAAAACACGTATCGTTAAGCGAAAAATCCAGGATATCGCCTGCCGGGTTGGTCGCACATAAGCCGGCATTGGCGGCCGCACTGCCATTGGCTTTGGCCCGATAGCGGCCGCCGTCTTCAACATGTAATAATTCCAGTGTCTTACCATTATCGGTAATGCGTACACTATTGGGCAGTGCTCGACGAATATCCCGTTGCATGCGCCTTAAAGCCAGCTCAGCGGTGTCGACCAAAGTCGTGCGGCGCTGTAAATCCAGATAACTTTTTACCGGCAAGGTAATGATATCGGTGGTCATTGTCGCCAGAATGCCGACGATGACGATCACCATAATTAACTCGATTAAAGTAAAGCCTTGGGATCTACGCTGCTTCATATCAATAGATAAACTTATATCCAACTAAAGCAAGACCCGAGACACCTGGTCCGGAAACGGTGACAGTGATTTTTTTGGCAGCCAATGTGGCAACGGTTTCATCAACCACAGCAACAGATACATTGTAAGAAGACAACGAATATATCGGCATACCTTGATGGTCAAAAGCGCCAACGTCGTTCACAATGCCATAATCGGCCACATTGTCAAAACTGGCGCGAGTCTCTCCAACATTGCTGCCGTCCGGATCAATCGCCGCGTGCAACAGAATTTCTTCGAGATAGGCCTCAGCAATTGCAATGGCCTGATGCTCGACCACTGGATCGGCGCTATGTCTTACCGTAAGCGTCATTACCGACAGCACACCGGTGACCGCAATGCTGATAATCACCATTGATAAAATCAGCTCTATCAGAGTAATGCCGGATTGGTGGTAAGTGTTTGGGCCGGGCTTAATTAGCATAAACAAACCCGGTGTCGCGGACGACGCTGATGGTTTTGGTGCCGGCCACTGTGATGGTCACGTTTGTGGACGCACGGCCCAGCGCATCAAAATAGAATGTCGTGGCGGTTGAGCTGAGTGATACCCCGGATTCCGCGTGTGTGTAAGAGGTTTCACCGGAGCCCGGATTGCGAACGGCTAACGAATAAGTCGCGGAGCTACTTGAACACTGGCTCCGATTGGCCGGTTGTTTTAATACATACGCATCGGCATTGATCGAGACCTGTACGTTGCAAGCGGTAGCCACCGCCAGTTTTTGTGCGTAGCGCACAGCATTAAGCGTGTCGTCGAAAAAAACCTGTTGCTGGTAACTGGAAACGGAGAAAAACCGAGGTAATGCAGTTGCTGAGAGTATGCCCAACAACATAATAACCATCACCAGCTCAATCAGCGTAAAAGCAGCTTGCTTGCGTAAAGGTGATGGGAAGATTGGGATAGTCAAAATATGATTGGGTAGGGTACGCATTGCGTACCATATCAAAGCTTTATTAAGAAACCAGCCAAAAAGGTACGCAAGGCGTACTCTTTTTGGCTGTACTTAAACAATTAACAACCCGCAACTGAAGGAATTGTGGCGGATGCCGGGGCGGTTGTTGTTGCTTCAGTGTAAACAATTTTACAGGTTGCTGGAGTTGTAGCGTTTGCAATGTTGATGTCTATCGTTGGCGTACCCGTGGTCGTTGGTGTGCCGTATGTGAAGTCAGGCGATAAATTGACCGCCGCCGCAATCGCAGCTGCAGTGGCTGCTGGGTAACCATTAACTAAGTCCACAGTTTTGGATTCCAACGTTACTGAGGTAGTGGCGTTTTTTACCAAAGCTTCTGCATGAACAATACCTATAGCAGCATTGATAGCACCAAGTGCACCATTTAAAGAGGCTTTCCGAGCATCAACTTGCATATTAGCAAACCGTGGCAAAGCCGTTGCCGCTAAAATGCCCAAGATCACGATTACCATGACCAATTCAATTAATGTAAAGCCTTGTTGCGATTTTGTATTCATGTTTCACCCGGAGAATTTGAAAAAAATTAAAAAGTAGGGACAATGATTGGTGTGAACCTCATCTAATCTATACTTCGCAATAAATGGTAGACCATCATTAACAAAATACTATTTTAACCATAAACAATTAGCCCCGCCCTGTTTCCAGCAAATAATCCTATGAGTATACGAAAATTTATTTTTTGCGATATCTGCAACCCCCAAGGTATGCGCCCTATCGAATTTCGCCGCTCACCCAGAGAGGGTGAACGCACCGGGCGTCGAATCAGTGATGGCCGAGCCTGGATTGAAGGCAACGTGCAAATTGCCGTCGATAATGGCTGGCTGGTGACATCCGATGGGCGGCATATTTGCCCGACTTGCAAACCCATCGATCATGAAAATACGCTTTAAGTGTAGGGTGGGCAAGCTGTTCTGCCCACCATTTGGCTTTTCCCGCGTGGACACAAATAATCCTATCCTTCCCACCAAGCTTTTCTACCAAACTTTTATTAGATTATTGGTAGCCACCTGTTTATGGCTGATTACCGTAAATACCCTGCAAGCGGCCATTGCTTTTCGTGGCTCTTCGCAAGCCTTTGTTAGAAGTGGCGCAAGCATTTCCGATAATGGTTCCGGGCAATCCGATACTTGGTATAACGACTGGGTGTGGCCACAATTACCTAGTGGTTACTCGGTGGGCGATCTGTTTATCTGTTTGGTGGAGTCTCGCGATAACGTTGCCATCAATGTAACTTCGCCCAGTGGCTGGACCAAATTGTATTCAATTGCAAATGGCACCCAGTCTCAAGCCTCTTTGTTTTATAAGTTTGCCAGCAGCACCTCCGAAAGCGATCCCTTCTTCACGCATAATTCCGGTGGAAGCATCATTGCAAATTGCTCTGCCTTCAGTGGTGTTGATCCCGCGAATCCGTTTGATACCGCTTATGCAACTGCCGCATCGGGTGCTGATAAAACCGTCGAAACCGGTAGCCTAACCACAGTAACGCCAGGAGCTATGTTGTTATTTGCCGGACACATGGCGGATGATCACAGTAATTTAAATGTGACAACGACGGGCGGATTAAGCTGGAATAACTCATTTTTTAAACAGTCCAGTTACGGTAATGGCCAGGCGATCAGTCTTGATTTTGCCAAACAGACAGCGCCCGGCACTGTTGGGCCGATTGTCGGAACTGTCAGTTATTCCGGATCTTCAACAGCCGCAGTCAGTAACGGCACATTGCTTGCCTTGCGGCCGCTTTCAGCCGGTTTAACGATCAAGGTCCCCGCTGGCACGGTCAGTGACGATGTGATGATTGCCTCAATTTCAGTAACGTCAGGGTCTGTAACTATTAATCCGCCGACCGGCTGGACCTTAGTCAGATCCATTCAAAACACCTCTTCAACCACCAGTCGCTTAGCTGTTTTCCAACGAGTTGCTACCGCCAGCGAACCGGCAAGTTACCAATGGACTTTTGGCAGTAGCCATAGCGGGGTTGTTGGGGGCATTTTGTCATTTAGTGGTGTGGATAAAACCAATCCCATCGCTACCGAAAATGGCAATACCACGGCTTCATCAACTACGCATACTGCGTCCAGCATTACCCCTACCAGCACGAATATGATGATAGTGGGGACGTTCAGTTATGCCAGTTCCGGCACCTGGACACCGCCCAGTGGTATGACCGAAGCTGTCGATGCGGCTTCCCGAACGCCGAACACCAGCTCGGGTGAATCAATGGAGATGGTTTACCAACTGCAAGCCACGGCTACGGCGATTGGTAATAAAAGTGCGGTAGTCTCTGCAACTGCTGACAGTGGAATTGCGCATTTATTGGCGTTAAACCCTTCGGGCGGCGGCGTAGGTACCTTGGACCATATCCAGATTGAACATGATGGCAGCGGCGTAACGTGTTCGCCGGAGGTCATTGTTATAAAAGCCTGTGCCGATGCGACCTGTAGTGTTTTGTATGCCGCCAGCACTACGGTGACCTTAGCGCCAAGCGCGACAAGCTATATAAGCTGGGGAAGTAACCCGATTACATTCACGGGCAGTACCAGTGTCAATCTGGCCGTCACCAACAGCCAAACCATTACGCTGGGCACCAGCGCTATCACTCCGGCATCGCTTAATGCTTCACGCTGTTATGTGAATGCCACGCAAAATTGCAGTTTGCCGTTTATTGCTTCGGGATTCATTTTTTCCAGTGTTCCCTCGCAGACTGCGGGCGTAAGTTCTTCGGCAATCAGCCTGCAAGCGGTGGCGGGCAGTAGCGGCGGAACTTGTTCGGGCTTGGCAAGCGGTAGTAAAAACATAGAAATGGCCTTTCAATGCGTTGATCCCAGCACTTGCGCGGGTCAGCAAGTAAATATTAATGGCACGAACATAGCGATCAATCCGGCAACGGGCGTTAGCGCTTATACGTCGGTTCCTCTTACTTTTGACAGTGCCTCCAAGGCTAGCCTTGCCTTGATTTATCCCGATGTCGGTAAAATCAATTTAGTCGCCCGTTATGCCCTGGGTGGCGGTAGTTATATGCAGGGCAATAGTAATGTGTTTGTTGTGAAGCCTTGGGGATTTGGCTTCAGCAATATCAAGCGTACCGCCGATAATTTTGCCAATCCGGCGGCTAATACAGCGACGGGGACGATTTTTATCAAAGCGGGTAATACTTTCAGTAGCACGATTACTTCGATCAACAGTTCTGGTACAGCCACACCCAACTTTGGCAAGGAAGCCACACCTGAAGGTATTCTGTTAAGCAACAGCTTGGTCGCCCCCTCTGTTTCATCGGGAGGATCAATCGGCACCTTAGGAGGCTCTTTGTTGGCAAACGGTAGTCTTTTTACTAACGGAGGCATACAGATAACGGATTTGAGTTGGGATGATGTCGGCATCATTGCCCTCGTTGCCAATATTGCCGATGGTAATTACCTGGGCGCAGGTAATGTCAACGCCATCTCCGGTAATATCGGGCGCTTTATTCCCGATCATTTTTCAACAACAATAACGCCTGCCTGCTCTTCGGCAACGCCGTTTACCTATTCCGGGCAGCATGCCGATATCACGCTCTCCGCATTGGATGCATCGGGGGATATGACGGTAAATTATGACTATAGCCTTGGCTTTGCCAAAACCGTCACGTTAAGTAATGCTGGTGATGCTACCGGATTTACGCTGAACACACTTTACAGCGAATTTGCTGGTGGAGTCGGCACCGATACCGATGTGGTATATACCTTCCCTTCAAAATCCACACCGCCGAAAACGCTAAATATTCGTGCAACGGATAGCGATGGCGTGACGTCCAATGCCTTAAATGAAGATACGGATCTTATTTATAGCGGCCGACTAAATTTGCAAAATGCATTGGGATCGGAGTTGCTGGATCTGTCCATGTCACTGCAAGCCCAGGTCTGGAATGGAAGTGACTATATTGTTAATAACGATGACAGTTGCACGGGAGCGGCCATTCCAACATCCGGTAGTGGTCTGACATTTGGCGGTAATCTGACCTCAGCAATGACAACACTCAGTATCAACGGCATTACCAATGGCACCAACCCTTTAATATCAGGGCTGGGAAACATGGTCTGGAGCAAACCAGGAGCCAATAATACCGGTTATGTTGACATAGTGATTGCCGCACCCAGCTGGTTGGATTTTAACTGGAAGGGAGCGGGCGATACTGACCCATCTGCCAGGGCAACCTTTGGTTTATACAAAGGCAGCGATAACCAGATTTATTTTCGTGAGGTGTATTAATGGACAGGAAGATGGAGCTTCCGATAGCGGATTCCCAAGCAGAGCTTCTCGTACCCACGCACTGGGTCCTGACTGACTCGCTGCGCGTGGGAACGAGGATATCCTAATAGTTTTATGATGCCTGAACTTGATCTTTCCCTGTTGTTACTGATTGCGCTGGCCGGACTGTATGCCGGCACCCAGAATACGCTGGCCGGTGGCGGCTCGTTTATTACCTTTCCGACCTTGTTGCTGGCGGGGCTCGATCCCTTATCGGCCAATATAACGTCCACGGTTGCGTTATTTCCGAATCAGATCACCTCATCGTTTGCAGGTCGCAAACTGGCTGGTGGCGTCGGCAAACTGGGTCTCGGAGCTTTATTCACCTTGAGCGTAACGGGCGGCCTTGTCGGTGCGGTGCTGTTGCTGAACACACCTGTCACTTTCTTTACCCGGCTAGTACCCTGGCTGGTATTGTTTGCCACGTTGATTTTTGCCTGGGGCAGTTTCCGTAAAAAATCGCTGCATGCCGCTAATGCGGTGCCTTTGCCCTTGCTGGCGCTGATTCAATTTTTGATCGGCATCTACGGCGGCTATTTCGGTGGCGGCATTGGTTTTTTGATGCTGGCAGCGTTGACTATCGCCGGTCAGCAAGTACGCATGGCTACCGCAACTAAGAATGTGTTGGCAATGGCGATGAATACGTCTGCTGTGGGACTATTCGTTTTTTCTAGTCAGGTCGATTGGCTGGCGGCATCGGCATTGGCGTTGGGCGGCATCGGTGGCGGTTTTACCGGCAATTGGCTGGTGCATCGGCTGCCGGAAAAAATCATGCGTGGTTTTGTGGTGCTGGTGGGGAGCGCACTGACGGTTTGGCTGTTTGTCCGCTAATGCCGATTAATCCAGGTGATGCAGCTGCAGTTGTCGCAATTTAGGTGCAAGCCTGGCAGTTACCGCCACCACTGTGAGCGTCATTAGTCCGCCGAAAATCACCGAGGGCACCAAGCCTAAAAAGCGTGCGGCGATACCGGATTCAAAGGCGCCAAGCTCGTTGGATGAGCCAATAAAGATGCCGTTAATTGCCGAAACCCGCCCCCGCATATTGTCAGGCGTCGCCAATTGCAGAATGGTCGTACGCATCACCACAGAAACCCCATCGCAGACGCCGGAGAGCATCAACATTAATCCGGCAACCCAGAAGTTTGTCGTCAGCGCGAAGCTGATCATACACAGGCCAAATCCCGCAACAGCCCAGAGCAACCAGCGCCCGGCGTGCAGATTTATCGGGTGACGTGTCAGCCATAGCCCGGTGATGACCGCGCCGATGGCCGGGGCTGCACGCAGAATTCCCAAACCTTCCGGGCCATAGTGAAAAATGTCGTGAATGAATGCGGGCAGCATCGCGACGGCGCCACCGAATAGCACGGCGAACATATCAAGAGATTGCGCGGCAAAGATGATTTGATTGCTGAATACGAAGCGCAAGCCTTCGCCAATGCTGGTAAAAAGCGGCGCACTTTCGGCAGGTGGCGGTTCATTGATGCGCAGCGACAACAGCGCCAACGCAGCCGCCAAACACAGACCGGTGGCAAGACCATAAGCCGCAGTCTTCCCTGCCCAGGCCACCAGAAGACCTCCAATCGCGGGTCCCACCACCAAGCCGAACTGGAACACCGAGCTGCCGATGCCGGAGGCGCGGGCATATTGCTCTCTGGGCAAAACCAGCGCAAACATTGCGCTATAAGATGGCCCGATAAACGCCCGAGCCACACCGGTAATTGCGATAGAGCCGTAAATCCAAAGCGTGGCATTGCCGCCAATCCAACTTTCTGACACTGCGACCAGCGTTAATGCATTGAGCAGCAGCAACAAGCTGGCGAGTACGCCAAACATCCGGCGGGAATGGTGGTCAACCGCATAGCCTGCGAACAAGGCACAGCAGAAATAGGGAATAGCTTCGGCCAGACCGATCAAACCCAGCGCCAGCGTGTCGTGGGTTAGCTCGTAGATATGCCAGCCGACCACGGTGCCCATCATTTGATAGGCAAGCACGATCAGAATTCGAAAGGTTAATAACTTCAGAAATGCCGGATTTGAAAGTCTAAATGCCATAAATCTTTAAATAATTAGTAATTACTCAGTTCAGTTGTGGGAGCGACACCTACGTCGCGCGCATAACTCAGCTATACATCATCCTCGCCGGCAAACAATCGACCATCGCCAAATTGCAAGGTCGCCAGCCTTGCATAGATGCCGCCTTGACTCAACAGTTCTTGATGCTTGCCGATGGCGACAATGCGGCCGTGGTCCATCACCACAATACGATCCGCTTTCAACACAGTGGCCAGTCGATGCGCGATCACCAGGGTGGTGCGGTTTTTCATTAATTGCTCCATCGCTTCCTGAACCAGTTTTTCGCTTTCAGCATCCAGGGCACTGGTGGCTTCATCCAGCAATAACACCGGGGGATTTTTAAGGATCGCACGGGCAATCGCAATCCGCTGGCGCTGTCCACCGGACAGTCTGATGCCGCGTTCGCCGACAAAGGTGTGATAGCCCTCCGGCAAGCGCTGAATGAATTCATCCGCAGCGGCCGCTATGGCTGCCAGCTTGATTTCATCCTCACTGGCATCGAGTCTGCCCAGACGAATGTTGTCCAAGACGTTGGCAGCAAAAATGATGGTGTCTTGCGGCACAATGCCGATGGCACTGCGCAATTGGTGAATATCTGCTTGGGTGATATCCACGTCGCCAAGGGTAATAGTGCCTTCCTGGGGATCATAAAAGCGCAGCAGCATTTGTAATACCGTGCTTTTGCCTGCACCCGATGGCCCAACCAGAGCGACGGTTTCCCCCGGCACCAGGTTTAATGTGAAATTTTCCAGCGCATGTTGGTTGGGGCGGGAAGGATAATGAAAAAATACCCGGTCAAACTTGATATGTTCAACGGCCGAAGGGCTAATAGCGAGCGGGTTTTTCGCCAGATTCAGGCCGGATTTTTGCGCCAATAACTGCAAGATTCTTTCCAGGGCTCCAGCGGCGCGCTGCATATCCCCCCAGACTTCACTTAACGAGGCGGTATTGGTACCGACCATGATCGCGTAAATCAGGAACTGGCTTAATTCGCCGACCGTCAACTGGCCCGAACTCACGAATTGGGTGCCCAACCAAATCACGGCAATGATTGCGGCGAACACAATAAACATCGCAAACGCCGTTAAAAAAGCCCGCGCTCTCAGACGTTGCGTTGCGGTTGAAAAGGCGGTGGCAACGGAGGCATCAAAGCGTTCACGACTGAACGATTCAAGACTATAGGCCTGCACCAATTGAATGGCATTCAGGGTTTCTCCGGCCAGCGCGCTGGATTGAGCAACGCAATCCTGATTGATTCTGGAAAGACGCCTGACTTTACGACCAAAAATGATGATAGGGACTAACACCAAGGGTACGATCACCAGAATCAAGCCGGTGAGTTCTGCGCTGGTGATGGCCAACATGAACAGACTGCCCAGCAATAATAAAAGACTGCGCAAAGTGACCGACAGCCCCGCGCCGACCACGGATTGTACTAATGTGGTGTCGGTTGTCAGCCGAGACAGCACTTCGCCGGTAGGCGTGGTTTCGTAAAACAAGGGATCCATGCTCAAGACATGACCATACAAGGCCATCCGAATATCCGCGACAACACGCTCGCCCAGCCACATCACCAAATAATACCGTGCTGCCGAAAATACCGACATCACCACAACGATGGCCAATATCACCAGAAAATAGAAATCAATTTTGGCCTGCTGATTGACAAAAAAGCCCTGGTCAACAATTTGCCGAATGGCGATGGGCAGTGATAGCGCCGACCCCGCGGCAATTACCAAAACCAACAGCGCCAGCAACATTCTGAATCGGTAAGGTTTAAAAAATACCCGCAGGTTACTTAGGATTTTAACTTTTGCGCTGCCGGTATTTTTATTCAATCGTTGTTCCTCTTTTCGGTCATTTCGAGTTATTGCCATTATAAACGGACAGGCAGATCAGGCTGTGTGCCTTAGCGTACAGACTTTAGTGGGCGTTACCTGTACAGTGTATTCCGAGGCAAGTTTCGCCCCGCTCAATATCAAAACTCTACAGGAAGGTTGCTATGAATGACATAACGAATGCACAAAAAGGGCCTGAGAAACTACAGACATTAAAACTGCTGGCGGCGGGAGTTTACCTGTGTCAGGCGCTTACTTTCATGCTGGCAGGCTTGCCATTGTTGGTGGGCGTGGCGGTTAACTTCTGGAAACGCAATGAAGTCCAGGGCACTTGGCTGGAATCCCATTTTAACTGGCAAATCAAAACCACCTGGGTCACCCTGGCAGGCTTTGCAATATCCGGCCTGACTTTTGAGTTGGGCGTTGGTTTTTTTGTACTGCTGGTTACCGTGGTGTGGATGGTCTACAGAATTACTATTGGCTGGTATGCTCTGAATGACGATAAGGCTATTAGTAAAGATATAAAGTGAAATTATGTTCAAGTGTCGCTAGGTTCTGTTGACGTTTCACCGCAACCACAAAAGTACCGAGGCAAATGACAGCATCCCCATGTAATTGATAGCCTTTTTCTCATAACGCGTGGCAATCCTGCGGTAGTGTTTGAGCTTGCCAAACAGGCATTCGATGG
>JABFRC010000271.1 GCA_013141375.1 Methylococcaceae bacterium
CTGGTTTGTTTTTGCTGTTCGCTACGAACATCGTCGAATAAATCGTAAACGACCCGATGCAGGGAATACGCATCGGTGATTTTCAGAGCTTTGACATCACTGCGAGACAAGCGCAATACGCTGGCATGCATAGAAATTGAATCGTCGCTCATGCCTCTTCCTTCTCAGTTAAGCGGCTATAAAAATCTTGCGCCCAGCGACTTTTGACACGTTGATTGTCCCAATGGAATTTCATCAAGTCAGACAGCAACTGCGCATAGTTCAAAGTTACCCCTGCTTTGCTGTCGATCAAACTGAACAATTGCCGTAAAATCCGGCAGGCTTCGTCGACCGATTCACAAGCCAGTAAACGTCGCAGTTTGGCTTTGGCCTGGTCGCTGTTATTCCCGTCCTCATAACACAGCGCAATGGCTCGACCGATACCGACGTTGCCGTTATGTGTCGCTTTAGCCTTGGCAATTGCGGCGGCAATGGTGGCATAGGGTAAACGCTCATAATCTTTTTCCAGGTCGATATGAAAGGCCGCCAGATGTTCCCAGCATTGGTATTCAGTCGCCGGATTGTCGGCACGTTTTAATGCAGCGGCAAGGCCGTTGTTGTGTTGGCATTGCTCAACGGTAAACGTTACAAAAGCCGCGCTTTTGCTGGGTTTGCTTACTTCACTACTCATGCAGGAGCCTCTTCAGTTTTGGTTTGATCTTTCAGGTATTTGCCCAGATTGGGCCGATTTTTAGCCCAGGCATCTAGTTGCCGGGCGGTGTCTTTGGCGGAAAAATGGTCATAAGCCTGGTTGGCAAAACCAGCAAAGTTTTTGCGCAGGGCTTGGGCTTGATTAAAGTCATCGCAAACATTAACCAACTCTTGAAACCTGCGCTCGCAGAGTTGCCAGAACAGATTGCTGGCTAAACCGGCCTGCGCCTTGCCGTCCATATTTTGATTTTTGAAGAAGTTAAGTGTGGCGCTGTAAACGATTTTGGAGAGTTGATCGAGTTCTGTCATTTCCTGTTGTAAGTTGGCAAACCACAGTGTTCCCAAAATATCTTGCGGCAGCATAATGACGGATTCAACGAAATCATCTGTACCAGAAACGTATTGTTCACCGGCGTTGCTGCTGACTCGAAGACCACCCGACCAAATACCAAGCGTTTCAACGCGCGCTCTAGCTCGCGGCAAGCCAAATCGTAATTGGTAGCAATCAAAACCTGAACTACCGGTTTGTGCAAGAAACCCTAACAATGCGGTCAAAAAGCGCCACGGTCTTTTTTCAGGATCAACCCAAATCACTTTCGGGTCTTTACCGGAATAGTCGACCGACACACTCGGGTCGACCATGTTTTCCTTGTAACCTGGGTGGGCTATTCCTTCCGAATAATGCAGCCCGGTCTCCGCCAATAAACAAAAGCGCGATAACGGCAGCAATCGCCCCATCAAACTGGTTTGCAAGGCTTTAGCGGTCTCGCAAGCTTCGCCTGTCGGCATGACTTCCCACGGTGCATCCCCTAATCCGCCGCTGTAAATGCGCATTTTTTGAATTTGTTCGACTGTCAGCAGATTCAGCCAAAGTGTTTCTGCAACGGATTGGCCAATCAGAAAATTGTGCATAACCCCCATAAAACCAACGGCAGGGCCAAACTTGCCGGTTTTAGTTTTTCCCGTATAGTCGGGCGACAACACCACGCTGTTGTCGGTTTTCTTGCCGCCTAAACCAAATCCCATCAATGTCACGATAAGCATGGCTTTATCCGCATCGGATAAGCTTTTTTCAGTTTGTGTTTGCGTCAATACCGTGGTGTTACCTGTAGCGATTTCTGCCAGAACAGCGCCAAAGCTTTGGATACTGGCAGCCTGAATCGTTGACATCTGCAAAAACGGCCTTTCGCCGTATAGCCAAAACCGGTCATGCCATTTACCCAAATACGTCAGACAATTTGCTGCCAAGCCTTCTGCACCCAGCTCGGACCAAGCTTCATCATCTTCAGGTGTAACAGCGGCTTGGGCAATCGCCAACAGTAATTTAGTTAGCGCGATTTTCTGTACCGGGTTGCCGCCTAATGCGCGGTAGTCGTGTCGGCTAAAAATATCTTTTAAGCTGACTCGGCCGACATCGACGACCGGTATCCAGGGCTCGTCGATCAGGTTAAAGCAGTTTTCAATGGGCATTTATCCTCCATGGGGTTATTTGTCGGCTTGGTAGCCGAGGTATTGATCGTATTGAATCGCGTATTTTTCTAAGGCTTCGCCTCCATCCAGGCTGACAACTGCGCCACTGTCTAACACTTTGGCTACGCGCAGCCGGTTTTCGCCTTCGGCCTTGCCCAGGTAGATGTAATCTTGCAGCCAATCCAGGCTGTTACCAACGATGGGGTTAGGCGCCAAATACTCGGCAACCCGCACGGTGTTTTGCAGCAATATCGCAGCCAACTGTCGCCGTTGTTCAGGAAATAATCCTTTACCCTTATCGGGTAGTAAGACGCTTTCATCGTCTAAAAACCTCACCAGAACACCGCCTTGTTGTTTATCTGTTTGGTAGTTTTTAATCAGCAACACGTCGACAGAATCTTGCTCGCTGTAACGAGTACCGGCTTTTTCTTCAGACAGTGTTTTACCTGCTTTGGATAGCCCAAAGAGAGCTAGTCGTTGTAGCTCTTGGCGTTTCTTTTCAAGAACGTTGAAATAATTCAGCATGGCGCCGGTTTCCTCCCTATCAGCATAAGTGGCTTCAATAATCTCCCTGATTTGACCGGGTATCGCGATCTGTTGCTGGTCTTGCCAAACTTGCAGGCTGCGGCACAGCACATAAGGACTGTACACTTTGGCTGTTTTGCCGAAAGACTTTTCCGGGTTTTCGATGGCATTAACCAATTCAGGGGCAAACAACCAAACTTCGCGTTTTGCACCGGCGGGGCGTAAGGTATTGTCATGTCGCCATAAACGACCAATGCGTTGCAGCAACATGTCGCTAGGCGCAAAGCGGCTCACCAAAAAATCGGCATCAATATCCAGCGATTGTTCCAACACCTGGGTGCCGACCAATATGCGTCCGCATTGAGCTCGCTCGATGTCGTCGACTTTGCCGTCTTTGCCGTACAAACCGGTCCAGTAATTTTCGTTACGTTCCCGATCGGTTTTTAGGAAACGTGAATGCAACAGGCCGCATTCAATTTTGGGAGAGCAATCTCGGGCGGCCAGAAGCAAATAGATTTGCTGCGCTTCAGCAACCGTATTTTCCACCCACAATACTTGCTGGCCTTGTTCTGCACGCATTAATGCTTCTTCAATTGCCTCGTTGTCATCTTGGCATTGCCGAACAGCCACGCTGACATCGTCAATATTCTGCACTGCTTGCTCAATCAAACCGCCCGTTTTCGGCATGGCGGAAATCAACGGGTAGCTTTTATTAGTCGATACCGTATCTAACAAAATGCTGCGTCGCTGTTCTGTGAGTGTGGCACTGAGAATAATCACCGTGCAATGCAGTTGTCGAAGTGCCTGCACCAATTCATCCAGAATAGTGCCGGTGTAACTGTCGTAACTATGCACTTCATCCAGAATCACCACTTTGCCAGCCAAGCCAAAAGTCCGTACAAAGCCGTGTTTGACATTCATCACCGCCATCAACGCTTGGTCGATGGTGCCGACCGCAAACGGTGCCAGAATGCCGCGTTTGGAAGCTTGAAACCAGGAACCGCCGGGGTTGCCCTCTTTACCTAATTCGGTTTTTAGCCAAGCGTTGCTATGCAGTAACAAGGGTTGCTGGTGCGAGCTGTCGCTATCAAGAATCTGCTTGAGAAATTCGCTGACCCGGTCATGGATTTTGTCGGAGGTCAGCTGCGTAGGCAACGCAAAGTAAATGCCTGAAGCTTGATGGTTAGCCAGGAGCAGGTAAGCGGCGTAGAGCGCGGCTTCGGTTTTTCCCAAGCCCATCGGTGCTTCCAACACATAGACGCCGGGTTGAGTCACTTGCTCAATGAAACACTGCTGAACATCACGGGGTTGAAAGCCAAAAATTTCGGCGAAACTTAAATCATGTTTTAGCGTAGGTTGTATAAAACCCGCGGCATCCAGCGCTTGTTTGATGTTTGGTTGCCAATCTTCAGCAGGTACATCAAACAGAGAGCCCGAGCCAATCCAATCAGATACGGTCGTGAAACCTGCCAGAACACGCGCTTGTAATTCGTTGGTAACCACCGGAAACTCGGCCTGCAATGCAGCCTTTAAGCCTGCGACCAATTGTTCCCGCCGTTGCTGCCAGGCTGGGCCGCCGAATACTTCATCAGTGGCAAGATTGGCCACGTTCGGCGAGTAACCGTGATGCTGACCGAGAATTTCCGGAATGAATTTACCTAGCTTTAAATATTTGGCTGCTGCTTGGCTAACGCCAGCATGGCCACCCCATTGTCTTTCTGTTTCGGGATTGAATTTTTCCAGTCCAGGCTGGTGTTGTTACGGTAGCCGTCCGTACTACGATATAGTTTTTCTTGGAAAGTAGGGCTAACTTTACCAATATCATGAGATGCGGCAATCAACTCAGAGCCATTGGGAAATAACTCGGCAGTTAACCAATCCG
>JABFRC010000203.1 GCA_013141375.1 Methylococcaceae bacterium
ATAATACATTAATGATGTCAATTATGAGGGGGGGTGTTATGGGTGGAGTTGTTGAGTTATTTGTGATTATGCTTATTGTTGCCGGCGCCGCATTCGCGCCACTGGGCTACTTTATTTATAAATTCACACAAAAAAATGCTGAGCCATTTGGTGATATTGAACCGCATGGCGATAGTCCTTCCGTAGTTAATGATTTCGCAGAAAAAGCGATTGGTTTTATAAAAGCCAAACTGTCAAAAAAATAAAATAAACTGATTTTTTTTAAAAACCTCCAGAAACATAGAGCGTTCTGGAGGTTTGTCGTTTTTAAGCGTTCGCTGAATTGTCATTACCGCAGGTTGGGCAGCGAGGGTTTTTTCTAAACTTCATTGTATTCCATTCCATGGTCATTCCGTCCAGCAGTAATAATCGCCCCGTCAGTGTCTTGCCAATCGCTAAAATCAGCTTGATTGCTTCCAATGCTTGAATGCTTCCTACAATGCCGGTAATCGGGGCAATAACGCCATTGGTGGCGCAGTTTTGAAGTTCGTTGCCATCGTTGGTATAGAGGCAGTTGTAACAGGGGCTATCGTTCAGTCCCGGTGTGAAGACCGACACCTGGCCTTCAAAGCGAATAGCCGCACCCGAGACAAGCGGTTTTTTGAATGTGACGCAGGCACTATTGACAGCAAAGCGCGTGGTGAAATTATCGCTGCAGTCCAGCACGACATCCGCTTTTTTAACTTCTGTTTCAAGCTCGTCGCCTAATAGTTTTTGTTTAATGACACCTGCAAAAATGTCGGGATTGAGTGCGTTTAAAGTTTGAGCGGTTGAAATCGCTTTATTAAGCCCTATATCCTCATTGCGATGAGCAATTTGTCTTTGCAGATTGGATAAGTCTACGGTGTCGTGGTCCGCAATAATAATTTGCCCCACTCCTGCAGCAGCAAGGTACATCGCGGCAGGTGAGCCCAATCCTCCTGCGCCGACGATCAATATCTTGGCATTTTGTAACTTTTGTTGGCCTTCAATATCACACTGAGGCAGCATGATTTGTCGGCTGTAGCGTAATAGCTGGTTGTCATTCATGTGTGATTGATGTGGGCTGTGGCGAGAGGCAATGATGCCAAAGAACTTGACAGACTGCAAAAGCTGTTTATTATTAGCACTCGCAGCTATTGAGTGCTAATTTCACGTCTAACCTTTAATTTAAACCTTAGGAGATAGTAAAGATGAGTATACGTCCGTTACATGACAGAGTAATTGTCAAACGCGTTGAAGAAGAAACCACCAGTGCCGGAGGTATCGTATTACCGGGTTCTGCGGCTGAAAAGCCAAGCCAAGGCAATGTGATCGCAATCGGTAGCGGTAAGCCGTTAGACAACGGCCAAATACGCCCGCTGGATGTTAAAGTTGGTGACAAAGTGTTGTTCGGTAAATACGCGGGTAGCGAAGTTAAAGTTGACGGTGAAGATCTAGTCGTTCTTCGTGAAGACGATATTGTTGCAATTCTTGGCTAATTCTTCATTTTCCCTCATACAATCAATTAATTAAGGAATAAAAAATGGCAGCAAAAGACGTACTATTTGGTGATGATGCGCGTGTCCGTTTGGCACGTGGCGTTAACATTCTGGCGAACGCAGTTAAAGTAACTTTGGGACCTAAAGGTCGTAACGCAATCTTAGATAAAAGATGTGGCGCCACAACCAGTACTAAAGACGGTGTATCCGTTGCAAAAGAAATCGAATTAAAAGATAAATTCGAAAACATGGGGGCGCAGTTAGTTAAAGAAGTGTCTTCAAAAACTTCTGATGTTGCCGGCGACGGAACAACTACTGCGACCGTATTGGCGCAATCTATCGTCAACGAAGGCTTAAAAGCCGTCGCTGCCGGTATGAACCCTATGGACTTAAAGCGCGGCATTGATTTGGCTGTGACTAAAGTAGTTGAAGCGATTGTTGCTTCTGCAACGCCTTGCACAGACAACAAAGCTATCGCTCAAGTTGGCACCATCTCTGCAAACTCTGACGCGTCGGTCGGTCAAATCATCGCAGAAGCGATGGAAAAAGTGGGCAAAGAAGGCGTTATCACAGTTGAAGAAGGTTCAGGCCTTGATAACCAACTGGATGTTGTTGAAGGCATGCAATTTGACCGTGGTTACTTGTCGCCGTACTTCATCAACAAACAAGACAACATGAGCGTCGAACTCGACAATCCGTTGATCCTGATTTACGACAAGAAAATCTCCAACATTCGTGAATTATTACCCGTTCTGGAGGCCGTTGCTAAGTCTGGTCGTCCATTACTGATTATTGCTGAAGATGTTGAAGGCGAAGCCTTAGCAACTTTGGTTGTTAATACTATCCGCGGCATCGTTAAAGTTGCAGCTGTTAAGGCACCTGGTTTTGGTGATCGTCGTAAAGCGATCCTGGAAGACATCGCTGTATTAACTGGCAGCACCGTTATTGCCGAAGAAGTTGGCTTGAGCTTGGAAAAAGCCGAGTTGGCGCAATTGGGTACTGCAAAGCGCGTGCAAATCACTAAAGAAAACACCACTCTTATTGACGGTGCTGGTTCAGAAGAGCAAATCAAAAATCGTGTTGCGCAAATTCGCGCACAAGCTGATGAAGCAACTTCTGACTACGACAAAGAAAAATTGCAAGAACGTCTGGCCAAATTGGCTGGCGGTGTTGCCGTAATCAAAGTCGGCGCTGCGACTGAAATTGAAATGAAAGAAAAGAAAGCTCGCGTAGAAGATGCTCTGCATTCAACTCGTGCTGCTGTTGAAGAAGGCGTAGTTGCTGGCGGTGGTACTGCTTTGGTTCGCGCATTGTCTGCCTTGGTAGGATTGGAAGGTATCAATCACGACCAAAATGTCGGTATCAACATTTTGCGTCGAGCAATTGAAGAGCCTTTGCGTCAAATCGTTGCTAATGCAGGCGATGAGCCTTCAGTAGTATTCAACGAAGTAGTTAAAGGCACTGGCAACTACGGTTACAACGCTGCTACTGGTGTTTACGGCGACATGATCGAATTCGGTATTCTTGATCCTGCCAAAGTAACTCGTACAGCATTGCAAAACGCTGCTTCTGTTGCCGGCTTATTGCTAACTACTGAAGTGATGATTGCTGATGCACCAAGCGATGAAAAAGGCGCTGGCTTCTCTGATCCACACGGCGGTATGGGCGGCATGGGTGGAATGGGCGGCATGATGTAATCTTGCAGCCTTAAAGCCAAGTTGCTTTAAGCAAAAAGCCCCGGTTGTTGAAAAACAACCGGGGCTTTTTTTATGGTCGCAATAAATGCATTACCCCAGCGGATAAATTAAACCAAGGTTATCGTTAAAGACAAATCTCACTATGGGCGAGTTATTTTTCCGTTCGTGCTGAGCGCAGTTGAAGCATGATCGGCTTGACGGTTGATGGATATTTTGGCGGAATTTTAAAGCCCTTCCCAAGGCGTATACAAACCATCCACATTAACGCCAAACATATCCAACACTCGACCAACGGTCTCGTTGACCATGCCCATCATCGAATCGGACTTACTGTAAAACGCCGGCATCGGTGGAAACATAATTCCCCCCATTTCGGTTACGCTGAGCATGTTCTTTATATGCACTAGGTTCATCGGCGTTTCACGAGGCATAACGACCAAGCGACGACGTTCTTTCAAAACAACATCGGCAGAACGCGAAATTAAATTATCCCCAAAACCATGCGCGACCGCTGAAAGCGTTTTCATCGAACAAGGCGCGATAATCATGCCCTCAGTTTTAAAGCCGCCGCTGGAAATGCTCGCAGCAATATCATTAACGCCATGAGTCACATCTGCCAGCGCCGCTAAATCGGAGCGCTTCATGTCCATTTCGTGTTTTAAGTTAACAACGCCCGCAGAAGAAATCACCAAATGCGTTTCCCATTCCGGTTGAGCCTGCAAAACTTGCAGCATTCTTACGGCATACACTGCGCCGGTCGCGCCGGTTACACCAATAATCAGGCGTTTTTTCTTAAGCCCTTCAGAGGAATTGTTCATTATTTTTTAAACAGAAAGTCTATTAGCCATCGTATCCGTGGCATTCACCAAGGAATCAATCATCTCGTCACCTTGAGCAATATGCCCTGCAGTTGCCAAAACAACAAATTCGGCATCCGGCAATGCTTTGTGTAAGCTAAAACCAGCTTCCATCGGGCAGACTAAGTCTTGTCTGCCATGAATGATGATGGTGGGAAGAGTGGCCAGTAGTTTGCAGTTGTCCAGAATCTGGTTTTCAGTAATAAAGTAAGCATGCTTGGCAAAATGAAGCTCCATGCGCACCTGTCTAATTATGTCTTCTGTGACTGGTTCAGTTGAGCCGGAAGGTTGATAAATATTGCCGAGTGCTACTTGCGCTCCCCAGGCCATCCAGGCGCTGGCTGCGCGTTGTTGAAGTAAGATGTCTTCATGCCAAACCGCGGCGCATAATCCTGATAAAAAGTTATCACGCCAGTGCTCAGGGATACTTTCAATCAATTGCTGCCACAACTCAGGATAAATGAGCCCTGCGCCGTTATTAAGAAACCAATCCATATCCTGCCTGCGTGCTAGAAAGCTACCGCGTAGAATCATTCCTAAAACCTTGTCTTGATGTTCTTGGGCATACAATAGTGCCAGCGCCGCCCCCCAAGAGCCACCAAACAACAACCATTTATTGATGTTTAATTGTTGGCGGATGCGCTCCATGTCATCAATTAAATCTTGAGTAGTGTTATGTTCGAGTTCACCAAAAGGCAGTGACTTGCCGCAGCCACGTTGATCGAACAGGATGATGCGATAGCGCTCGGGATTAAAAAAACGCCGATGATCGGGTTTGGTGCCGGAGCAGGGGCCGCCGTGCAGAAATACCACCGGAATACCATCAGGATTGCCGCATTGCTCAACATAGATCTCATGCTGGCTATCGGTTTTCAGGAAAAAGGTTTGGTAAGGGGGAGTTTCGGGATATAGGGTTTTCAATGTCGGGTTGATTTTATTGATTTAACAAGGCTTGCAAATTGTACAGCGACTTTGCTCGAATTTGTTTGTTTTCAGATTTGTAACTTTGCTTTTCGAGATTTCTGGCATAAAAAAAGGAGGGGTTTTACGCCCTCCTTTTTATCGGATTGAGTTTTTAAGTGTTTAGCTTAGAAACCGATACCAATATAGCCGCCAGCGGTTACGCCGTCAGTGTCAACTCCGTCAATATTATCGGCAGAGTAGTGGTAACGCGCGTCAGCACCTACATACAGATCTTTCCAGATTTTGTAGTCAGCACCAGCGCCGAACATTATGCCGGGGTTTAATACAGTTACAGCGCCAGATGGGGGGCTGATTACGCTGATTTCAAAGCCAGCAGGGATCAGCCAAGGTCTAAACGCACTGCCCTTCATGAATTTAATTTTTGGAGAAGCAGCTAAAGTCAATTGGTTAGTAGTAACTGATTGGCCTGTTAATACACTGTTTGTTTTGCCAGACAGTTCTTTATAGTCAAACATTAATTCAGCTAATACTTCAGTGCCATTCATCATGCCGAACAAGTTGTCGTTAAGGCTCCAGTCAAAACCAGCGCCAAAATACCAAGCATCTTTATCTGTTGATTTGGCGCCGACTAAAATATCACCATTCAAACCACCAGGGAAAGCGTTGACGGCAAGATCGCCGCCTCTGTTGTCGTTAGAATGAGAGTAACCACCACGGAAGAATACCATGTTGTCTTTGCTGTCAGATTTGGCTGGTTTTGATTTAATTGATTGAGCCCACTCGTCCAATTCTTGAACCTTTGCGCTTTCAGTGCTGGGTTTATTTTGAGCCGCTCTTAAGCTGCTGATTTCTGATTGCAACGCTTGTAATTGAGCTTCTAATGCATCAACACGGCTGTTGGTAGAAGGTGCTGCATAAGCTTCAGCTGCTGCTTTTGCCTTGGCTTTTGCTTCCGCTTGAGGAGCGATTAATGCTCCCGCGATTGTTAATGTTGCAGTAGCGATAACGCCCCAATGCGTATTCGATTTTCTCATCATGCCCCCTGTGAGGTTGTTATTTTACAAATTTTTGCTTTTATACAACAAAGCGGATTTCACGGCGCTAATACTAGCAGTAAAAGCGGATTGCAACAAGGTTTTGAGGTATTTTTTTTGCGTTTAAAAATTGATTTATATCAATATGTTAAGGTTCTAATCTGAATTTAATTAGAGTTTGTATCTAATAAGCAACAGAAATTTTTGTGGTTTTTATTCATTTGGGAAGGCAAATTTTCGTATTGACTTGAAAGCTTCGTGGTAAGTTATTCTCAACATCTTTAAGCTATTCGTTCGTTTTCTGCTGCATTATATCAATCTGACTCATGAGTTCTGACATCATCATTATCGGCGGCGGCGTGATTGGCCTGCTGACAGCCCGAGAATTTATTAACGCGGGCGCGACGGTTACCATTATTGAAAAAAACGAATTTGGACAAGAATCCTCCTGGGCCGGTGGCGGGATATTACTGCCTTTATATCCCTGGCGGCAGTCGCAGGCGATTACTGATTTGGTGATACACAGCCTCAAGCTATACCCGGAATTAGCAGCGCAATTGATTGATGACGCCGGAGTGGATCCTGAATGGACGCCCTGCGGTATGCTTATTACTAAAAACCCGGATATTAGCAGCGCGGTTGACTGGTGTCGTAAAAGTCATATTTCATTTTATGACGTCTTGCCTGAGGGGGGCATTGGGTTGAATGCAGTTACGGACCACCCGCTGTGGTTGCCGGATATTGCACAAGTGCGTAATCCCAGGCTTATTAAATCGTTAATACAAGACCTTTCAAATAAAGGTGTTAAATTTCTTGAGCACTGTTCATTGTCGGATATCGCCATTGCGCAAAACCGAGTAATTGCACTTAATACTAGCGCTGGGCGTCTAGCAGTCAACCAATTAGTCATAGCAGCCGGTGCGTGGACCGGACAACTGTTTAGGCAATATTTTTCTAAATTAATAACCAAGGCCCCAGAAGTCACACCAGTAAAAGGACAAATGATATTGTTTGATGCAACGCCCGATACGCTGCCTTATATGGTGCTTGATGGTGATCAGTATTTAATTCCTAGGCGTGACGGCAAAATACTGGTCGGAAGCACTGTTGAAACAGACGAGTTCAATAAAACGATTACGCCGGAAGCGCGGGATAAACTCTGGCATTTTGCTGTTGAGCTATTACCTGCGCTGGCAGATTTTCCTGTGATTCGGCATTGGGCTGGGTTAAGACCCGGCACAGAACATGGGATTCCTTATATCGGTAAGCATCCTGAAATTGCTAATCTAAGCGTCAACGCGGGTCATTTCAGAAATGGCTTGGCGATGGGGCCTGCCTCGGCACAGTTGTTGGTTGATATTGTTTTAGAGCGATCGACAACGATTGTGCCGGATCCTTATCAAATTTCCAGACGGCATTAGCACTTATGTCACCCGCTAGTTTCACAATGGCGTCGCCATTTAATCTCCGATGTAGATATCCGAAATGAATTTTTATCCTTTATTACGCCCACTCCTGTTTTCACTCGATCCGGAAACGGCTCATCAGATTACGCTTAAGTTATTAAATACAGTGCAGGCGAGCGGCTTATCCAAGCTGATTTATCCGGAGATTGCCGATCATCCGGTTAAGGTCATGGGCTTGGAATTTAAAAATCAGGTGGGACTTGCGGCAGGTCTGGATAAAAATGGCGATCATATCGATGCACTTGCGGCCATGGGATTTGGATTTATTGAAATAGGTACCGTCACTCCTCGTCCCCAGCCAGGAAATCCTAAGCCCAGATTGTTCCGTTTGCCGGAATATCAGGCCATCATTAATCGAATGGGCTTTAACAATTTAGGTGTTGAGCATTTGCTTGCAGAGGTAAAGCAATGCCATTACTCCGGTATTTTGGGTATTAACATCGGTAAAAACTTTGATACGCCAATCGAACATGCAGCTGATGATTATTTAATCGGCTTGCGAAAGGCTTATCCCTTCGCCAGTTACATCACCATTAACATTTCCTCACCCAATACTAAAAATTTGCGCCAACTTCAGCAAGGCGACGAGATCAAAACATTGCTGGCATCGTTAAAAGATGAGCAATTTAAATTGCAGCAACAGCACAATAAATACGTGCCCTTGGTAGTAAAAATCGCCCCTGATTTAACCCATGAAGAGATTGCCCACATTGCCACGTTATTATTGGAATTTGAAATTGACGGTGTGATTGCCACCAACACCACTATTGCCAGAGATAAAATTGTCGGACATCCTTTGGCCCATGAAACAGGCGGCTTAAGTGGTGGGCCGGTTAAAGATGCTGCGACTGCGGTGGTTCGAGGCCTGGCGTCTGAACTAAATGGCCGCTGCGCTATTATCGCGGCCGGAGGCATATCAAACGCTGCCGACGCACAGGAAAAAATTCAGGCTGGGGCTAGTCTGGTGCAGATTTACAGCGGATTGATCTATCAAGGCCAACAATTGCTGGTGGATGTGGCACAGGGCTTGGTCAACGGCGTTAAAGGGAAGTAAACCAGCTAGGACGTTAAGCTATAACTCTGATTGTGTTTTTGCTAGCTGAAAAACCCTAAGTCTTTTTCGGAAAAGTTTTTCAGATTCGGGAAAATTGTCAGTAAGTCTGCGGTGCCGGCCCCATACCACGCAGCCAATGTGGCAGCATATTGATCGACCGATACTGTCGGAATCCAGCGACCTTTGGCATTACTGCCTGTATCGCTATCGTCCGGACCATCCAACGCTAAATCCGGGAATCGGCCATAAAATCTTCCGCCATTTACGGCGCCTCCCAAAATAAAGTGATGACCGCCCCAGGCATGGTCACTACCTGCAGCAGAATCCAGTCCGCCATTGCCCGGTTTGAATGTGCGACTGAAATCAGACATGGTGAATGTGGTGACTTGGTTGGACAGATTGAGCTCCGACATGCTGTTATAAAATGCAGCCAAGCTATCTCCCAGCGTTTTGAATAAGTCGGCCTGATTGCCTGTTTCGGCACCTTGATTGCTGTGCGTATCAAAGCCGCTCATCGAACAAAAAAATACTTGTCGTTTGATGCCCAGGGTTTGCGAATGCTTAATTAGCTTGCAGACCTGAAGCAATTGCTTGGCTAATGACGTATTTGGAAATACGGTAGTTATGCTCGGATCAACGGCCAAGGTTTCGCTGGTTTTGATTGCTTTTTGCATGACATTTGCCGCTGCCCGCGTTAAGGCCGGATTACCTGATTTGGCATCGCTATTTAGCAAAGTGCGTAAAACACTGGTGGTGTACATATCGCCGGGATGCGTTAGCTGTAGTGCGCTATTTAGCGGGGTGGGCGCCGATGGCAGTACCAATGCACTTGCTGTCGTGCCGGCGCTAAACAAGCTCGACCCATTTAATGAAATGCTGCCGGATAAAGCGGCAGTTTCCGGTCGACCCACCTTGGCGGCCAGTCGACCACCCCAGCCGCTAGGCATAATATTCGATGCATTGGCGGTTTCCCAGGCTCTTTGTTGATCCAGATGGGAAAATAGCTGGCTAGGCCTGGCTTTGGGATGGCTGAGATAGTCGTCACGATTGCCGAAGGGTTTTACCAGCGTACCGACATTAGTTAACGCTGCCAGATGACCACTTTCCCAGAACGGATGGATGGCTGAAAGGGCGGGGTGCAAGCCAAAACGTTCAGTTAAATTGGCGGGTGCTAAGGGCAGTAAACTCGATTTTGCTAATGCCAGCGAGCCTCTAACTGCCGCGTAGCTATCGTAACGATCGACGGGGATAATCATGTTATTGGCATCGTTACCGCCATATAAAAACACACAAACCAGTGCCTTATAATCCGAAAATCCAGCCGTGGCGGCATGTGCGTTCAGTTGAAACAAGCCATCGGAACCGCTCAGAAAGCCGGCTGCTCCGAGCGAGCCTTGGACGATGTGTTTTAAAAAACGTCTACGGGAAATCGACATCGGCTATCTCTCAATTAAATATTTTGGCGACGTTGCAATCCAGTAAATTGCATTTTGCACGCGTTCTGCGGCAGGTATGGCGTCGAGCGTTTTTATCAGGGTTTTACGCATGGATGTACTCATATCGCTGTGCAGCATAAGAATATTCAAGCGATCGACCAGGTTGGTTGAATTAGTCGCCAGAGGCAATAATGGAGATGTGTCAATCCAGGTACCTTTTGGCCGATCTGTACTTACTGCTAATTTGTGGTAGATCAGCGCATAGGCAAAATTGGCGCGTTTGAATGCTTCCGAGGTGGAATAAATGGCAAATTCAGGCCCCTGCAATTTGCTGTCTGGCAGAGTGTAATCAGGCGGAAAAAAGTTAAATACCGACGGGGCTTTATACACATCTTGCAACAGGTCGAATTGCTGCGGCAAATAGGAGTCGCTCAGTACAAAATCGCTGGTGGTTTCGTTGACTTTAAAATTGCGCAGTAAATGAGTCAACCACAACACCGGCTCGCGTAGATGCCCGGCTGAGCCCGTTGGTGGTTTTAAAGCGTCCCGATCCAGCAAAATGGCGCGGACCACCAATTTCATATTACCCGCGGAGCTCTGAAATACCTTGGCAACCCGCGCAACATAAGCTGTCGAAGGATTGCTGGAGACTAAATGCTGTATCAACTGACGACTGATAAAAGGCGCGACATTAGGGTGTGCAAAAACATTGTCCAGCGCGGTATCGAGTTCATTTGCCATCGACATGCCTCCCGGTATTGCTTGACCCTTCAATAATACTTTTGGGTCGGAGTCGTGATTGCCGGCTTTTTCAACCATGGGCGTTGCATAACTGCGTAGTGCCTTGTCCTGCGTGGATGTTGCCAGATTCCAACCGGTAAATACGCGGGAAAAGTTGTTAATGACTGTTTGATCGAATGTCGGAATGGGCTGATGCGTCTTATCTTTTTTCTGTGTGCCGTCGGGGTTGAGTTCAAATAGACCGATGGAAAACAACTGTAATAACTCGCGAGCGTAATTTTCATTGGGCGCTGTTTTTTTATTGCCCGCCATATCTAAATAAGCACCCATGGCAGGGTTTAGAGTTATTTCTTCGAGTAACTGGCGATAATTGCCGAAAGCATGCTTATCGAGCAGCTTCAAGTAAGGCTGCAGCCGACTGGGTTGGCGTATTTGACTGTCTTGACTGGATACCACCAGAATCTGGCTTAACGCAAAAGCAACGCGTTGACGCAGTTGATCTTGGCCGGTCAGCGCGTTTTTATAAAAATTGACTTGCAGCGGATACACCGAAAAATTATCCCGGCGGCAGGTTTTGTCGCAAATGCTTAGTTCCGGTGGCTGGTTGGGCTCATCCGGATAGTCTGAGTATTCCGGCAGCGGCAATGCAAATTGTTGTTCAAGGTAAGCTTCGTAACCTATGGCCTTAACTTGGGCGATGGATTCTTCGGTGGCACCAAAGGTCGCGTGGTTTAAGAATCGGGCAATTTCGGTATCAGTCGGTTTACTTGCAGCAAGCGGGGCTTCAATTAATAAAATTGCGAGTGTTCCGATTAAAAATTTGCCTATTTGTCCGAAGTGCCTAGTCATATTTTTTCTTAAAGTGGTTACTTGATGCGATCTCTATTTTTTTAAGAAGTAATGAAATCACGGCTTTTTATCATTTGGAGATATCAGTTTTGAGGCATGGTCCCAGGTCCGGGATGGCAAATTTTGGGAAGGCGGTGTCATGGGGCCGATGGGGGAAGGTGATCGATCATGATGCGGGTGATGGTGATCATCGTCATAAGGTCGATAGCCATTGCCCAAAGGAAATCCATTGTACAAGGGCGCGACTATTACTCTGTTGGCTTGCTCTTGGCGTTGTTGAGCAGCAATCGCCTGTTGTTCTTGGGCAATGGCGCTGCGTCTTTGGAGTTCCAGGCTTTCCAGGCGATCACGTTCAACTTTTCGTTGTTTCTCGGCTTCCGCTTCAGCTGCTTCTTGTATTGTCAGTTCTGTTTGCCAATCTTTAAATTTGGCTTCAGCATCGGCCTCGGTTTTTGGATCCGGTTTTTTTACTTCAACCACATGCTGGTCTTTCGTTGTTGGCGGGCAAGGCGTGGTTTGATAGATGACTTTGCCGGACGCCAGTTGGCATTTGAAAATTTCGGCACTGGCAGGTAATGACAAGACCATCAATAGGGCAGGAATGTATATTTTTGTGCTCATCTGTAATGCCTACTGCTGTGATTTTTGCGGTAAGTACTGCTTTAATATCGTGCGCTATCATAGCCATAGCCTGCAGTTTTGCAGGCTATGGTCGTCACGATTAGAGCGTGATGACTTCCGTGCCTTTACCAACTAACACGATATCTGCCGGGCGTTCGGCAAAAATACCCACAGTGACAACACCAGTGATGTTGTTAATGATTGATTCCAGCATTTTCGGTTCAAGGATGCTCAGGTTATGCACATCCAGAATTTCATTGTGGTTGTCGGTGATGTAGTTTTCACGCCATACGGGTTGGCCGCCTAATTTAACCAATTCTCTAGCGACATAGCTTCTGGCCATCGGCACCACTTCAACCGGTAATGGAAATTTGCCTAATACGTCAACGGTTTTGTTTTCATCGACGATACATACAAAGGTTTTGCTGGCAGCCGCGATGATTTTTTCACGCGTTAATGCGCCGCCGCCGCCCTTGATAAGGTGTTTATAGGGATTAACTTCGTCGGCCCCATCGATATAAACTTCTAACGGACCTACTGCATTCAAATCCAATACGGGGATGCCCAGTTTCTTCAAACGTTGGGTGCTGGATTCAGAGCTGGAAACCGCGCCTTCAATTTCGGCTCTGAAATCAGCCAGATAGTCGATAAAAAAATTGACGGTTGAGCCGGTGCCTACACCGATGATGGGCACGTCTTTAACGTATTTGAGTGCTGCTTGAGCGACTTTTTGTTTTAATTCATCTTGCGTCATAGTGTTTCCATGTGCTGAAAGGATTATCGAGTGTGTGATAATACCTCAAGTAGCCCTCTTTCCTCAGTCGATTTTTGCTAATGCTAACACTCTATTTAGAAAAAATATTACGCGCCAAAGTCTATGATGTGGCGATAGAAACGCCCCTAGATAAGGCGGTTTCATTGTCCGAACGACTGGGCAATACTGTCTTGCTGAAACGGGAGGACTTACAGCCGGTGTTTTCGTTCAAAATTCGCGGTGCTTATAACAAAATGTCCTTACTGGATGAGGCCTCACGCGCCAAAGGTGTGATTGCTGCATCAGCCGGAAATCATGCCCAGGGCGTGGCCTTGTCAGCTAAAAAACTCGGCATCAAGGCATTGATTGTGATGCCCAGAACAACCCCGGAAATTAAAGTTAAATCGGTTAAAAGCCGAGGTGCCAAGACGGTCCTATTTGGCGATTCATATGACGAAGCCTACGCGCACGCCAAAGAATTAGCCGAGCAAAAAGGCATGGTGTTTGTTCATCCCTATGATGATCCTGATGTCATTGCCGGACAGGGTACGGTGGCGATGGAAATTCTCAGGCAGCAAACCGGTGATTTGCATGCAATATTTGTCCCTGTGGGTGGCGGCGGACTGATTGCCGGGATTGCGGCCTACGTCAAATTTGTACGCCCCGAGATAAAAATCATCGGCGTCGAGCCAAATGATGCTGATTGTCTTAATCGCGCGCTCCAAGCCAACAGCCGGGTCATCATCAAACAAGTCGGCTTGTTCGCCGATGGTGTGGCGGTCAGGCAAGTGGGTGAAGAGCCTTTCCGGCTGGCGCAGCACTATGTGGATGAAGTCATCACCGTCAATACCGATGAAATCTGTGCCGCAATTAAAGATATTTTCGACGATACCCGTTCCATTGCCGAACCGGCTGGTGCGCTGGCCATCGCAGGCTTAAAGAAATATGTCGAACGCGAGCAGGTTACCGGGCAAACGCTGGTGGCGATAGACAGTGGCGCCAATATTAACTTTGATCGCTTGCGCTATGTGGCCGAGCGTGCGCAAGTTGGCGAATACCGTGAAATTCTATTGGCGGTGACAATTCCGGAAGTACCGGGTAGTTTTCTTAATTTTTGTAAAATGCTCGGCGGTCGCAGCATCACAGAATTTAATTATCGTTATTTCGATAATGCTAAGGCGCAGGTTTTTGTCGGGCTATCCAGCAGTGGTCTTGAATCCGATCGCGCAACTGTCATCGAGGAATTACAGGAACAAGGATTTCCAGTTACCGATATGACGACGAATGACTTGGCAAAGGAACATGTCCGATACATGGTTGGTGGCCATGCGCCTTGTGAGCTGAGCGAGTTGATATATAGCCTGGAGTTTCCGGAACGTCCCGGCGCATTACTGAAGTTTTTATTGGCCTTGGGTGGGCGCTGGAATATTAGCTTGTTCCACTACCGAAATCATGGCGCAGCTTTTGGCAAGGTATTGATTGGCTTGCAAATGGCCGGTACTGAACGCAAAGCGTTTGAAGACTGCCTGGACGAATTGGGTTTTGTTTACCGCGAAGAAACAGGTAATCCGGCGTATCGATTGTTCTCAGGTGGTAATGCTCGATAAGGACTTATTCCAGCGATAAAATGAAATCCCACTGCATTTTGTTCACCGGCATAATCGATAAACGATTGCCGCGTCTTATCAAGGCAAGGTCAGTGAGTTCTTCTTTCAGTTTGAGTTCTTTCAGCGTAATGGTGCGCGATAAGGTTTTAATGTATCTAACGTCCACCATAAACCAGCGTGGATTGGCCGGATCGCTTTTGGGGTCAAAGTGTTTATCTTTGGGTTCAAAAGCAAAAAAATCCGGGTAACCTTCCTTGACGATTTCCATGATACCGACAATGCCGGGTTCGTCGCAGTTGGAGTGGTAAAAAAACGCCAAATCACCCTGCTTCATGTCATCCCGCATCATGTTTCTGGCTTGATAGTTACGTACACCATCCCAGTGTTCAGTTTGATTGGGTTTGTTTTGCAAGTCGTTAATGCCGAACGTGTCTGGTTCGGACTTTAATAGCCAGTAATTCATGAGGGATTTTTGATATTCGGAGTGGAACGTATCTCCCGCCTGCGCCGTAGCATGCCTTCGTCCTTGAACCGGCGGTTCAAGTGGGGACATGACCGTTAATCAGGCTTCCCGTACAAGACGGGCATGCGCACCAAAACGGATAACAGCCCCCGGGGGTAAAACAGGTTCAGGAAACACCCGGCACACCCTCGAACGCTGCAGGAGATACATGGCTATAGTTTAGCGTGTTTGCTGATTTTCCAAAACGTTTTCTATTTTGTGCGTCATTTTGCTCAGGCATTCACTCAACTGCTGATTGAGCAATTCGTTTTGGCTTTTCAATATTTGCAGTTCGTGGGCCAGATTTAACGCGGTCATTACAGCAATTCTTTCAGGGCCGACGATTTTTCCAGAATCGCGCAGTTTGCGCATTTGGATATCGAGTTGTTGGGCGGATTGGATCAAATCATCCTGTGAATCAGCATCACAGGCAATTTTGTATTCCTTCCCCATGATGGTGATTGATACCGGCAGCGTTTTTTTGGTCATGAGCCGTGCTCCATTGCTTTAAGGCGAGATATCATGGCTTCGACTCGTGATCTTGCCAGGGTGGTTTTTTCCAGCAACTTGGCTTTTTCCCGAACCAATGCGTCTTGCTTGGTTTTCAGCGAATTATTTTCGTCTTGAACGGCAGCATACTGCGCGATAAGTTGATCAAGTCTATCTTCAAGGTCTTGTAATTCCTGGATTTGATTGGATGGGATTTGTGTCATATTAGCCTGGTCGGGTATTTCAAATTATCAACGCTGTTTATGGTGTGGGATTCGAGTGTGGTGAATGTTAAGGCGATTTCTCGATCAAGTGATCGGCTGTGAGTGGAATAGACTCGCTTAAGTTGTCAACCATCCTCATCGAAACGCGAACATGGTAGCATAGGGCCCCGTTATTTTAACGCCAGAAAATTATCATGTGGGTCTCATGACATATCAAGTAATTAATTCAATAGTAATTCAAAGCGACGCTCGTCTATCTGCTGCGGAAGCACATGGCATGGCAACCGGGCTGTTATGCGTTAATGATCGTGTTCAGAGTGATCATTGGTTGACAGAATTGTTACGCAACGCGTTGCCGATCAATGACGAGCAACGTGGTTTGTTAGACCGTTTGTTTGAAGAAACACGTCGTTTATTGACCAGCGATGATTTCGAATTTGATTTACTGCTGCCTGATGACGACAGTCCTTTAGCCGAACAGATTGAGGCGCTTAAAAATTGGTGCGTTGGTTTCCTTGCGGGTGTCGGTTTTGGACAACCCACATCTAACTGGCCAGGTGATGTCGGGGAGATTCTTAAAGACATCGTCGAATTTACCAAACTGGAAACAGAAGATGTCTCGGGCGAAGAAGAGGAAAGTGCCTTTGTTGAAGTATCTGAATATTTAAGATCAGCCGTGATGTTATTACGGGATGAATTAAACACTGGCGTTAAAACTCTGCATTAATGCCGTTGAGGGTTCCCATGAAACAAATCGAATTCAAAAAACGTCGCAAACATTTGATGCAGCGCATCGGCAAAGGTAATATCGCATTGATTGGCAGCGCCTCAACCCGCGCCAGAAACCGGGACGTCGATTATCCATTCCGACAAGATAGCGACTTTTATTATTTGACCGGCTTTAATGAACCCAATGCTTTGGCGGTATTTATTCCGGACAGAGAGCAGGGGGAATATTTATTATTCTGCCGCGAATTCGACGAAAAAAAGGCCTTATGGGAAGGTGCCCATGCAGGCCTTGAAGGCGCCACTGAACATTTTGAAGCCGACGATGCCTTCCCGATTGACGATCTCAATGACATCTTGCCTGGCTTGTTGGAAAACAAGACGAAAGTGTTTTATCCAATGGGGCGGGATTCGGAGCTTGATCACAGTTTGTTGGAATGGATTAATCATATTCGTAGTCAATCCAGAACCGGTGTTGTCGCACCTGGTGAGCTGGTGTCGTTGGAACATATTCTGCATGAAATGCGCTTATTCAAAAGTGCGGCGGAGCTTAAGCTTATGCGTCGAGCTGCTGAAGTTTCGGCAGCCGCTCATGTTGCCGCCATGCAAAAATGTAAAGCTGGGTTGTATGAATATCAAATAGAAGCCGAGCTTTTATACCATTTTGCCCAGAATGGGTTGCGGGCAGTGGCTTACCCTTCGATTGTTGCTGCCGGTAAAAATGCTTGTACCCTGCATTACACAGAGAATGCCGATAAATTAAAGTCTGGAGACTTGTTACTTATTGACGCAGGTGCCGAGTGTGATCATTACGCAGCCGATATCACTAGAACATTTCCGATTTCCGGACGATTTAGTGAGCCGCAAAAACAACTCTATCAATTGGTACTGGATGCTCAGTCGGCTGCACTGGAGCAAATCAAGCCGGGCACGCCATGGAATCAAGCCCATGATGCATCCGTAGAAGTGCTTACTAAAGGCTTGGTTGAATTGGGTTTGTTGAAAGGAAAAGTAAAAAAACTGATCAAGGATGAAAAATATAAACAGTTTTATATGCATCGTATTGGTCATTGGCTGGGTATGGATGTGCATGATGTTGGCGACTATAAAATTAGTCAGGAATGGCGATTACTGGAGCAAGGCATGGTGTTGACTGTCGAACCGGGCCTCTATATTCCAGTGGATTGTAAAACCGTGGACGCAAAATGGCGCGGCATCGGTATTCGGATTGAAGATGATGTATTGGTCACGGCTCAAGGTCATGAGGTTTTAACCAGTGCGGTGCCTAAGACTGTCGAAGATATTGAAGCGTTGATGCAGGTTCACTGATGCAATATCACTACGATGTATTAATAGTTGGCGGCGGGTTGACGGGTAACAGCTTAGCGTTGGCACTGAGAGATAGTGGCTTACAGGTCGCAATCGTTGAGGCCAATACTAGGCAACAATTGCTGGCTGCACCAACCGGTGATCGAGCGCTGGCGCTGGCGGCAGGCACTGTTGCCAAGCTTGAAAACTTAGGCTTATGGCAAGGTGTTTCCGATTCTGCCACAGCTATCAAACAGATTCATATCTCCGATCAGGGGCATTTCGGCAAGGTTCGCTTATCTGCCGAAAAAGAAAAAGTTGATGCCTTGGGCTATGTGATTGAGGCGCGAACCATCGAAGCGCATTTGGCTGAACAAGTTGATCAATCCGGGATTGAACAGCTCTGTCCGGCCAGAGTGGTGGCGATCACCACGGGCCAGGATCATGTCAACGTCAGTTTAAAATTGCACAAAGAATCAATAATCGCCACGGCTAAGTTGGTGGTTGGTGCTGACGGGGGGAATTCATCGGTACGGAACCTGTTGGAAATTCCTCAGCAGCGCACGGATTACGAACAAACTGCGTTGGTGACGACCGTAAAATCTAGTCTCCCTAATCAAAATGTTGCGTATGAACGCTTTACCAGTTCAGGGCCGTTGGCATTGTTGCCCGTTGATAAAACTCACAGCGCGGTAGTGTGGACACGTACCAATGCCGATGCAGACGCGCTGATGGCAGGCAGTGAGGCTGACTTTTTGGCGCAGTTGCAAGATTGTTTTGGTTATAAATTAGGCGAGCTCAGCTTGACTGCGCCTAGACGAGCATTTCCCTTATCGCTTATTCGTGCTGAACAGATGCTGGCTGAGCGCACCGTCATCATCGGCAATGCGGCTCATCAGTTGCATCCAGTTGCAGGTCAGGGCTTTAATTTAGGCCTGAGAGATGTGGTTGATCTTGCCGAGATGCTGATTAATCGTCAGCAACAAGCACTAGATATTGGTTCTGCAGATTTTTTACATGCGTTCGCAAAAATACGCCTACAAGATCAGAATCGCACCATCTCTTTTACTGATAATGTGGTGCGGATTTTTTCCAATGACTGGTTAGCATTGGCAGCTGCCAGAAATCTGGGTTTGAGTCTGCTCGATCATATTCCGGCGGCTAAATCGTTACTTGCTCGCTATGCAATGGGATTGGCTGGAGGGAATCGCTGATGAGACGGCGCAATAGTAAGCGCTTAGGAATGTTAAAACGTTAGTCCGCCTTAACTTCATCTGGTATATTTCCGCACTGGATGTTGGGTTTGTCGGCTGCGCGGTGGTCGAGTAATATTTATAACGATAATAAAAACTTAGATTAGGTGGAGACAGGATATGACTGAAGTATTGTTTATTTTAACAACTGTTTTTGTTGCTTATGTCGTTTACGTCATAGTTAACGAGCCAAAACCGTCCGTGAAAAAGACTGTAGTTGCGGAGGCAAAAACTGTCGAAATTGAGCAACCTAAGCCCAAAACAACGATTGAGCCAGTAGCTTCTGCAGCTAAAGTGGAGAAAAAAGTCCCACCTGCCGCCAAAGTTGAGAAGAAAGCTGCAGCCGGCAGCAAGCCAACTGCAAGTAAAGGTGGCTTAAAAGATCCTAAAACCGGTGAGATTGCCACATCTTATAGTAATTATCGTTTCACAAAGCGCTGGATCAAGGATGCGCTAGTCGCCGAAGGTTTGTTAGATAAAGTATATAAAAACAATGAATTGGATGCTGAGGTCGAAAGCAAAATAAAAGTGGCTGTAGCAAGCTTAGAAAAACTCGAAAAATATAAAGCTTAAGCCCACGCATTTATCGTCTTCCACCCGTTTAGGCGCTTAAATTCAAGCGCCTAAACGTTGCTATCTTATAAAGTTATAGGCCGATCAACTAGGCGTTTGCTGAAAACAAAAGGCCCATAATCTCTGAAAATTGGCTTGACACACACCTGAAATAAATCGCTTTCACAATTACCCAAACCAGCTATTTTTTTGGCTTCTCCATTTTCTGTACTGGAATTTCTCAATGTCGCTTAACACCAAGTGGAATAACGTGTTTTCCGCCTCGCGGTTCTCGATTGTTTTGTTGTTTTTCATTATCAATCTTGGCAGTTTTGCCTTGCTCAGAATAGCTTTATTACTAAAGCAGCTCGCAGATATCGATACGCCGCTTTATCAAATACTATTCGCGTTTTTTTTAGGCGCTATTCACGACCTGGCATTCTTTAGTTATTTATTAATTCCCTTTGTATTGTATTTATTAGTCTTGCCCAATCAGATTTATCGCAGTAAACCCCATCGCGTATTTTCATACATCGGTTTTGGTGTTTTTTTATATTTGCTGTTTTTTGTTGAGTTATCCGAGTGGACGTTCTGGGATGAGTTTGGTGTTCGGTTTAATTTTATTGCCGTCGATTATCTGATTTACACCAATGAAGTCGTCAACAACATTATTGAGTCTTACCCGCTCGGTTGGTTGCTGTCCGGGATTTTACTGGCAACGGTGTTGTGTTTTTTGCTGGTAAGAAAAAAATTGGCAAGTACTTTTGAACCGATTGAATCGTTTAAAGAGCGGTTGAAACTAACCGGAGCTTTATTACTTTTGCCGGTGCTGAGTTTTTTTGTAGTCGAGTCATCTTGGTATCAGTTTTCAACCAATACCTATTTGAATGAATTGGCGGCAAACGGCCCATATCAATTCTTCTCGGCGTTCAGAAACAATGAGTTGGATTACCGTCACTTTTACAAGCTGGGCGATGATCGCGAGTTGACACAAATCGTCAGGAAACAAGTTGGTATCGATACGGCAGCCAACCCCACTTCCGATTTATATGACATCAAGCGCTTAATTAAGCCGGAAGGTGAAGAAAAACATCTGAATGTTGTATTAATTACGGTTGAGAGCCTGAGTGCAGAATACCTGACAACCTTTGGGGGTAAAGACAAAATTACGCCATTTATGGATGAATGGTTTAAACAAGGTGCCTTGTTTACAAATTTCTTTGCTACCGGAACACGTACTATTCGCGGTCTTGAGGCATTGACCTTATCCATTCCACCAACGCCCGGCCAATCGATCGTTAAACGACCGGATAACGGCAAATTGTTCAGTTTGGGGCGCGTGTTGCAACAAAAAGGCTACGACACGGCGTTTTTATACGGCGGCCGAGGATACTTTGACAATATGAATTCATTTTACGCGGAGAACGGCTATCGCATTGTCGATCAGACAGATTTAACTGCGGACGAGGTGACTTTTGCCAATGCCTGGGGTGTTTCCGATGACATTATTTTTAACCGGACATTAAAAGAAGCTGACGCTGATTATCAAAATCACAAGCCGTTTTTCTTCCAGATTATGACGACCAGTAATCATCGTCCCTACACTTATCCGGAAGGCAAGATTGATATTCCTTCAGGCAAGGGCAGAAACGGAGCGGTTAAATATACCGATTATGCGATACAGGAATTCATTAAAGCCGCCAAAGACAAGCCCTGGTTTGATGATACTGTGTTTGTGATGGTGGCAGATCATTGCGCTGGTAGTGCCCGAAAAACCGAGTTGCCGGTTGATAAATACCATATACCGCTGTTTATTTACTCCCCAAAACATATCCCCGCACAGGTGAACGATACGCTTTCAAGTCAAATTGATGTCGCACCGACAATATTGGGGGCATTAAACTTGTCTTATGAAAGTCAGTTTTATGGCAAAGACATTTTCAAAATGTCTAAAGAAGAGGGGCGGGCGCTGGTCAGTAATTATCAGAAACTAGGCTTGTTTAAAGGTAATAAACTGGTGTATTTATCGCCACAGCAGCGCATTGATGTTGTCGATGATCCGTTTCCTCTAGGATCGCACAGACAGCTGGATGCTGACGCGGAGCATCAATTTGTATTGGAAGTGATGGCCTATTACCAATCTGCCGACTACATTTGGACGCATCGTTTGAGTCGTTATCAGTAATCTTAGTTAAGCAGTTTTCGAGGGTTCGCGATTAGCGGTATAGCTTTTTTTAAAAAAATTATGACGCTAATTGGACTAAGTTGCGACCATTGGCTTTGGCTTTATACAAGGCTTGGTCGGCCAATTTGATGAGTTCGCTCCAGCCTGGCTTTTTTCCAAATGCGCCAGCAACGCCTATGCTTACGGTCACGGGTTTAGCTAGCGGGATATTTTTGGGCTGGTAAGTTTGTATGGCACTGCGAATTCGTTCTGCAAGTAATACCGCAGTTGCACCATCAGTGTTCGTCGCAATTACCAAAAATTCTTCTCCTCCAAGACGACAAACAACATCGCTGGTTCTGGCGGCGGCTTTCATCAGTTTGGCGGCATGAGATAGAACTATATCACCGGCATCGTGCCCGTGTGAGTCATTGACCGACTTGAAGTGATCAAGATCAAGAATGAGCAGGCTTATTGGTCTATTGAAACGCAGAGCTGTTTCCCACTCCTGCTCCAGTCTGGTTAAGGCATATCTGCGGTTGGGCAGACCTGTCAGTATGTCTGTATTGGCCATCATTTCTAAACGGCGGTTGGCAAGAGACAGATCGGCCGTAAATTGCTGAATTTCATGTTTTTCTTTTTCTACTTCATTTTGCAATAGCACAATGCGTTGGCCTGCTCGAATACGCGCCAGCAATATTTTCAGGTTGATTGGCTTGGTCACATAG
>JABFRC010000108.1 GCA_013141375.1 Methylococcaceae bacterium
GTCATAGACGTTTTGCGCCACTTGGGCCATGATTTGGCCCGGTAATTCCGAGTTGATGCCCGAAATCAGCGTACCCGGTACCACGAAGCCCGCACGCAGTTCATACGGCGTGCGCGGGGCTTCCGGCTGAGAGTCCAGTTTCCATCGGTCGCCGTGCCCTGCATCGGCAAACTGCCCCAGGTCTTTGCTTTTATTGCTCTCGTTGGTTGTTTGCAGCAACCTGGGTGCGGTATTTCCCCCTGAAGTTTCTGACCAGGCCGCTTGTAACTGTTGCATGTGGGCTTTATAGCTCGCTGTCGGGTCATCGTGGGTCTGTGCATCAATCTGCTGACGAAGGGCGGCAAGCTGGGTAATGGCTTCGTCGCGAGTGGTTGGTGGGTTCAAGCTGCGATCGGATTTACCGCCAGATGTTGAGCCCGCGCTACGTGGGGCTGTTACTTGCACTTCGGTTTTCGCCTTGATAGCGGCCTCAAGCTGTTGCATTTTTGCCATGCGAATCCGTTCCAGCTCATCATTGCGGTGAGGATTTGCGTCTGACAGCGGCGGTGTTGGCGGTGACTCCAGATTTTCCGGGCGAGCAACAATAATATGCGGCTGTTCCGGCACAATCAGGGGCTGGGCGGGCTCGGCCTGGATGATGCCTTCCTGCTGGATTCCGGCGATTTCGTTGGCAAACATGCTGGTGTTGCCGGTCTTTTCATCCTTGGCATCAGATTGCCGGTGCTGTTGGTCGGCACGATCAGCAGCGACTAAGACCATGACGATAAGAAACACCGTCATCAAGCCACCGATGATAACCACCGGTAAATTATTGACGCGGCGCACGCCTGCATTGGGTGATACTTCACCAGGGGAGGCCTCTGGCGACATTTGATCTTCTGTGATGATGCTCATCGTCGACTTACTCCTTACGAACCCAATAGCCTGCCGGGGACACCGTGCCATCTTGCAACTGATAAGCACGATTAAGTGATTGCTCATGGTTAATGACCAGGCTGACCCGGTACAGGTCTGAGCCTTTGGCTTGATCCATGAGATAAGACAGAGGCAAGCCAGGGGATGACGTTGCGGCAGGTTCTACAGTCATTACTTGACCTGTGCTATCCGCATTGCCGACACTGCCCATTTTGGGTTCGGGTTTGAACTCCAGGACAGCATAGCCCTTGGCCCGCAGAGACTCGACCAAGGAGGTGCCAAAGAAATCCGGTGTGGATTGTTGCAGGTCAAAACGGGTGCTGGCCGGTGGATACAGCGTCACCAGTTTTTTAACCACGTCATCGACAATCTTCTTATCGTTGGCTGCCACTGTGTTTTCAATGAAATTGCCATAGGGCGATGTGGCTACGCACCCGGTCAAGCCGATTAGGAGTAGAGGGGTGACCGTAAGGATTCGTTAGACAATGGGCAATAGTAGCTAAGTTTATGTGATTTATGTGTCTATGGTGCTTATTCCGATCAAAACCGTTAGGCATTCCATTAGTTGACCCGTCACCGATACCGCTAGAAACCCAGCCAGATTTTGAACGCCTTGGATCGGCCAACTCCTGACCGACAGTAAATATAAATCAACGGCGGGGCATTTACCCATTGCCGACCTTCGTGCCAAACAAAAATCTGATTTTTCTATTTCACTTTCCACATGAAATGTTGTGTTACTCAGATACGCCACCGGCACAAGCCGACCAACAACCTTTCGCACCTGACTGGCCCCTAAATATCGGCAAGCCCTTACCCGCTTCGGCTTGCAGCAGGCTATTGTGGGCGGGTAATTGTTGCAATAAGCCGGGGCGACTTTTGTAAGTGAAATCCTCGGTGCAATCGTAAAACGGCTATTTTTGCCCATCCCCTCGAAAAGGTAAAAATTAGCAATAGCTACCATACTATCTGGCACATAGTTCATCCCGCTATTATCCATTTCAATACGAGCCCTTACGTTTGCCAGAATGCACAAGTACCTGGCAGCCCCCATTGACAAATGTAGCCGATAGGCTACACTTAAAGTATGGTTGATATAAAGAAAACCGATGTTTATGCCCGATGGTTGGACGATCTTCCCGATATTCGTGCTCGCGCACGCGTTTTGGTCAGGGTCGAACGTCTGGCTGCCGGCAATCCGGGTGACGTTAAGTCCGTTGGCGAAGGCGTATCGGAGATGCGCATCGACTATGGCCCCGGTTATCGGGTGTATTTCACCAGACGCGGCAACGAAATCATCATTTTGTTGGCCGGTGGCGATAAAAGCACTCAGGATGCCGATATTAAAACCGCCCAAGGTCTTTCCCGTAATCTCTAGGATAACGCAATGACAAAAACTATCATCAGCCGCTACGATGTAGCGGAGCACTTAAGAACCACCGAAGAAATGGCGGCCTATCTGGATGCATGCATCGAGGAGGCCGACGGCGATGCGGCCTTCATAGCCAAAGCACTTGGCGATATTGCCCGTGCACGCGGCATGTCGCAGATTGCCAGAGATACCGGACTTTCCCGCGAAAGCCTGTATCGAGCTCTGGACGGAGAGCACATCCCCAGTTTCGATACGATCCTCAAGGTAACCAAGGCACTAGGTATTCATCTGCATGCCGATCCGGCTTGATAAATCCAACGGGACGAAAACGTACTTTAGCAGCTAATATAATTCGCTTACGGGCTTTCTTAAGCAACCTGACTGACAACACCCGGCCATTACCCGACCTTCGGGGTAACTTTCAAATTTAGTTAGTTAAGGCAAACAGTGGCCCACTTGACTGTCCGGTATTCGGCGAGAAAAATTGAAATTCTCTCTGCGTCGCAACGTCCACTAGCTGATCATTGACGTCGTTCTGTGAATAGCAGGTAAACACCCAAAAGCCGCCTACCAACCCGACCGATAACTGTCAAAACTGATTCTCAACTTTGGCAGCTGGGGCGGTCGACTGCTAGTAACCGCCGATCGAGTTCGAACTGAAACCACCTGTTGGCGCCGATTGAACAATGCAAGATCCAACAGGACAGTGATGCGGTTTGACCACAGGGAAAGTGGGGAGTAAAGTTCGGGCTGCAGTACCAAAAAAATAGCTGGTAGCCCAGGCAATTGTCACGTCGGAGGATGAAGGACGGTTGCCGTTTGCCACGTAGACAGGACTACCCGCCTCATTTCAAACAAGAGAGGAGAATGTCATGATGAAAATTGTGAGTGCTGTATGTGCGTCGAGTCTGTGCTTTATTGGTATTGCACATGCCGACATGAATCGATACAAGGCCTGTATAAGCCAAATTGCGGGAGGGCCACTAGTCGCTAGCCAAGCAGATCCGCTAGCTGGAGTGATGACCTATGAAACCTACAGAGTGTTTGGTGGTGGTGACAAAGAGAAACCGGTCCACGACCAGATCCAGAAAATCTGTACGCAACATCTGGACGATGCGGATAAGGTCAGCCTGATTCAACAGGTGGGCGAAGTCCTTGGACAGCGAAATCGCTCATCCAAAGTAAATCCTGAACAGTTCCAAGCGAATTCTATGGTTGCGTTGAGTGCCGTGATGGCGGCTGGCAAGTCAGTTCAGCGAACCATCAACAAGGGGCAGTCTGTGGGTACGAGCTACGTCGATAGCATGAATGTGCAGTTCCTCGAGGTGCTGAAGAATACCGTAGATGGTGTCGCGAGCGCCTTCTTGGTGTTCCAGCAGACAAGTGACGACCCAACCAGTCAACTCTGTACACAAGATCCGACTCTTGGCATGACATGCGTTTACACTCGCCGCACGTACGACATGGCGAGTGGTGATGTCGCCGGAAATGACCTTACAGTTGGTGGCACCACAGCGCACCTCACAACAGATATCACCAATAGCGCCAACTGGTATTTTAGCCGATGCGTCGTTGACAACTTGACCGGATCGATGACTTGTACCAACACGCCTACAACTGGATTATTTGACGTAACTTTCGCTAAGACGTCAAAAAATTACAATAAATACAATGGAGTAGTTGAGACAAAGACAGGGCCGCAGATTGTCAGAACAAGTGGCAATCAACAGCAATACAGCGCAAACTCCGCAGGCACGTTGCTGGGTTGGATTGTCGGAGCGAACTCGGACGCTGCTTTTGGCCTTAGCACTACAGTCACCGACATCATCACCACTCAATAATTTCCCCGGGTGAATCAGCAGGGGGAATAGCAACGCCATGCGTTCGGCAGCTAGGGTAGCGAGTTATGGTTCGTGTTTTGCCTAGCTTTTTCGAATCCTGCTACTCCCTCTTTGAGCCGATGACAGTGCCGCCACGTTGCTACCCCCTGACGAACATCTGCCACTTCTCAAGCGCATCCAGCTTTTCAGGCAGGTAGCCGTAGCGGTCGTAGGGCGGGCTTGTACGCCAGTTGCTCAGCCATGGCAGAGCAACTGTGCGCGTACTTCCTTGGCGATGCCGATACTAGCCAGCAGGGTCTATCAGGTGCCGCGGATGTCGGTAAAATGCCCCTACCAGTAAAGTTGGCGAGGCTCTGTAGGTCAGGACACATTGCGACCGACTGTATGGTCTCTGGAGAGCAACGCCTTGGTCTCAT
>JABFRC010000323.1 GCA_013141375.1 Methylococcaceae bacterium
ATTTATAAAGACTTATCAGATAGTTTAACGACAATCTAAAGTAATTTAATTATATGCGCTTAAGCTATATGCGACAGATCATTGTGTTTTTGCTCCAGCCTCCCCAATTCCAGAAGCTGGAGATTCAGAACCACCTCTACTCACGTGCTGCCTTACTGCGCCTTGAATTCCCCTTGATGCTGAATAAACCAGCTATATGTGCCGGCAAGTCCCTCTGCCAAGGCTGTATTCGGCTGCCAGCCTAATGACTTCAGCTTGCTGACGTCCATGAGTTTTCTGGGAGTGCCATCGGGCTTGGTGCTGTCCCAAACGATTTCCCCCTTAAATCCGACGACTTGCTGGATGGTCTCTGCTAGTTCACGAATGGTGACATCTTCACCGGTGCCCACGTTGAGGTGCGACAGCATCGGCTCGGTATTGGCTTGATAGTGTTGTTTATCCAAATTCATGACATGTAGACAAGCCGCAGCCATATCATCGACATGCAAAAACTCACGCATGGCTTTGCCTGTTCCCCATAAGGTCACCGTTGCGGCATTGGCGATTTTGGCTTCATGAAATTTACGGATCATCGCTGGTATGACATGACTATTTTCCAGGTGGAAATTGTCATTTTCACCATATAAATTCGTCGGCATCACCGAGCGATAGTCCGTGCCGTATTGACGATTGTAGGATTCGCATAATTTGATACCAGCAATTTTGGCAATCGCATAAGGTTCATTGGTGGCTTCAAGCGTACCGGTCAGCAAAGAGTTTTCGGCCATAGGTTGTGCCGCCAACTTGGGGTAAATGCATGAGCTACCCAAAAATAATAATGATGCACACCCTGCCGCCCAAGCCTGGTGAATAACATTGGCTTCCATCATCAGGTTTTGGTAGATGAATTCAGCAGGATATTCATTATTAGCGTGAATGCCGCCCACTTTGGCCGCCGCCAGAATCACATAATCGGGCTTTTCTTGTTGCATGAAGGTGCGCACGGCGCCCTGGTCGGTTAAGTCCAGCTCGGCATGAGTACGCACAACAACATTGTTGTGCCCGGTTGCTTTTAGTTGCCCCAAAAGGGCTGAGCCGACCATACCCCGATGCCCGGCCAGATAAATTTTCTTATTGGTATCGAGCATGAAGATTATTCCCTGGTAATGGCGATGTTGTATCCCTGGCCTTTAAGCAACGCATGTTTGTTGGCTTGCTCAAGATCGTAAGCGACCATTTCGGTGATCATTTCCTGCAAGGTAATCTGCGGTACCCAGCCCAGCTTTTCTTTGGCATGGGTAGGATCACCCAACAAGGTTTCAACTTCGGCCGGTCTGAAGTAGCGCGGATCGATAGCAACAATGTTTTGTCCGACTTTTAGCGCAGGCGACTTGCTGCCTTCGATGGCATCAATGTATCCTTTTTCGTCAACGCCCTCGCCTTCCCAGCGAATGGTTATACCCAGTTCTTTGGCAGACATTTCTATAAATTGCCGCACTGAATACTGCACGCCGGTCGCTATCACAAAATCTTCAGGCTTTTCTTGTTGCAACATCATCCATTGCATACGCACATAATCTTTGGCATGACCCCAGTCTCTGAGCGAATCCATGTTGCCCATATACAAGCATTGCTCCAGACCCAGTGCGATGTTGGTCAACGCACGAGTGATTTTCCGGGTGACAAATGTTTCGCCGCGACGAGGTGATTCGTGGTTAAACAAGATGCCGTTACAGGCATACATGCCGTAGGCTTCCCGGTAATTGACAGTGATCCAGTAGGCATAAAGTTTGGCGACGGCATAAGGCGAACGCGGATAAAACGGTGTGGTTTCTTTTTGTGGAATTTCCTGCACCAAACCATAAAGCTCTGAGGTCGACGCCTGATAAAAACGGGTGGTTTTTTCCCGTTTCAAGAATCTGATAGCTTCCAGCAGTCTTAATGTACCAAGACCATCCACATCTGCCGTATATTCAGGAGATTCAAAGGAGACAGCGACATGACTCATCGCGCCAAGGTTGTAAACTTCGTCAGGCTGAGTTTCACTTAAAATACGAGTTAAATTAGAACTATCGGACAAATCGCCATAATGAAGATAGAACTTTGGGTTTGTCGCGTGAGGATCTTGGTAAATATGATCCACCCGTTCAGTATTGAATAAAGATGATCGCCGTTTGATGCCATGAACTTCATAGCCTTTTGCCAATAAAAACTCGGCCAGATAAGATCCGTCTTGTCCGGTGATACCGGTGATCAATGCTCTTTTATTACTCACTCTAACTCCTTTAGTTAGTATTTAAGGTTTGGGAATGTAAGTTTCTTCCAGGAATATAGGCCGGTAACTCAGGAGCTATATCTTTTAGCAAGGCTTGTAATCGAAGATCAGCTTTTTCAACATCCTCGCCCGGTTTAATTGATGTAACCAATCTAATCAAAGTGCCATCAGTACGATTCATCGTAATGGCATCATAAAACAAATACCATTTAGCCATGTATTCGTTAGTAATTGAACGGCCCCGTTGCTGAAACCAGTAATACACCAATTGGCGGTTATCGCCTTTTTCTATAATGGCACGATCCACTTCAATGGGAGCGCCTTCTAATGTTATTTCCGGCAGTAAGCGCTGGCTAAAACTGGTAATTTGCCAGCCATCACCCGGAATACAAGACTTAGGGGAATGAATGGATGCGCCGGTTCGTTGTGATTGAAAGTATGCAATATAGAAATTAACTGCGTCGTTACTTGACGAGCGAACGTAGTTAGCAATGACATAGTCGGTCAATTTGAGTTCGTTAAGATAATATTGCTCAAGATATTCGTTACGGCCTTGCCAGTCTGCGACCTTCATTGGAAAGTTTAAAAATGGCTTGCGTTCAGGGATAATTTCTATGCGCCCTTGATAAAACTGTGAGATACCAGCAGACATTACCGCCAATGCCAGCACCACCAACAAAGAGTTGTTGTAAACCATACCTTGTTTACTAGAAGTATCCTTCCCCCATTCCTCTGGAATTTTTACCAAATCAGCCATCACCAGATTGCTTCCATTTAATTTTGAGAATAGCCACATCTCGACAAACAAAAGCAGCATGCAGGCCATAAAAACTATCCAGCCTTCGAAATCATGAAGAAAGCCTTCAGCCATCTCGGTTCCCCAATATTGAACCATGACGCCAATCACGCCGATTCGAAAGCTGTTCATAAAAATGGTTAGCGGTATGGAAGACAGGAAAATCAACAGCTTTTGCCAGAATGGCCCTTTAAATAACCAGGCACAAAGAAAAGACAAGCTGGCCAGAGGGAACAGATAGCGAAGCCCACTACACGCATCAACCACCTGCAGTTTATAGACGCCCAGATCGATTACATTACCTTCCAGGTAAACCATGATGTTGCAAGCGCGGATAAATTCAACACCAATCCATGAAGAAATAAGCTGCAATTTTGATGACAGGTTATTCAAAATAAACGCAGGAAATGGCACCATGAAAATCAGAAATAACAATGGCACTCCGGCAATACGCAAGCCTTTAAGACCATAAACGCTGGCAAACACGCCGGTAACGGTCAGAATAAAAGCGTACTGTTCTATTGTTTTTAATGTCGCAAGGTTACCTAAAATTGCCAGCACCAAGCCCGCAATAACCAATACCAAGCCAGGTAGTGATTGCCTGATTTCTTGAGTAATGTCTAATTCGCGCCGTCTAAGCCAAATAAAGTAAGCGCTAATCACCGGGATAAAAAAACCGTGCCCGTATTCCTCGACATTAATCCATGTCTTTACCATCTCCTCAAGGCCCACTCTAAATGTATAGCCCAGGATCAATATCAGTACGGCCCAAAAGCCAATAAGATAAGCAGGTTTTAAACTAGGGCCCATGTTAATTCTGTGCTCGTGACTATTCATTTTTTTAATGCTTTAAATGGAATTAAAGAGGGGCCAAAATAAAGGCCCGGATTTTAACAGTAACACCAGACTCATGTGTTTTGTATTTCGAACAACAACTTAAAGCGTTTAGCCACTAAATATTCGTGCGCCTGTTAATCGCTTAAGGGAACCTCTAAAATTATCCATGATGCCCATCGGCAAAGCTCAGAACAGGCTCAACAAGCACGGATATGTAATTAATTTAATCAGATAACCGTTCTTGCTGAGTTTGTCGAAGTGCGATTTTTAGATATCCCTCTAATAAAAACAATAAAACTTGTAATTTCAAACCAACATGATCGAACGCCATTGCTCAGCGTTTTAAAGCAAAAAGCACACCATAAATTCATCGTGAATGAGGCACCCTGTTTAATTAAGACAAGTTATTAGTTTTTTTTCAGCCATCACTAAAAACAAACAACTTAAGTTGTCTGATTATCAACGCAAAACCGATATCCGCCAGGGCGCTTTCAGCGTTAGCCATTTACAAAGCAAGGCAAATAACCTGTTATCACAGGCTAAATAACACAGTTTAATTAGCTTCATAACAACCCAACAAATCTCATAAGCGTTAACATTGCATTTATTTACGAGACTAGGCTCACACAAATCACACCCA
>JABFRC010000214.1 GCA_013141375.1 Methylococcaceae bacterium
ATACTTGGGTTGATAGCCTCCGGTTTTACCATTACGTCTTTTATGCCGCAAATTTGGCGCACCTGGCGAACGCGCGACGTCAGCGGCATGTCGCTACCAACCTACATTATCATGACGACCGGCACCGCCTTATGGCTGATTTACGGCTTTCTTAATGGCGATGTACCCATTATTGTGACCAATACTTCCCTGTTTCTAATGTGTAGCGCTATTACCTTGATGATTCTGGTGTTTGGTAAAAAATAACCGGCATCACAAATCTGTCTTAATTATTTTGTAGCGCTTTGAAAACCAATCACTTACCATTCAATCAGTATCCCGATTGGTTAACATCGATTATTGTTTGTTCAAAGGGCTTCCAAATGAACTCTTTTCTGACCCGCATTTTCTGTGGGCTTTTTTTATTTGCTGGATTTGCGCCTCTCGCCATTGGCGGCGGTCAAATGTTGGTCACGACTGCCGATAGCGGCAACACTGTCATTCTGGATTTCATTGCCGACCCCAACGACCTGAGCTTTTTCGATACCTTAGTCACCCCGGCGGGTTGCAATTTAACCACAAAGCCAGGTAGCAACATCAAGACCTGCGAAGTTCCAAGCACCCCTAATAACCAATATGTCGCCAGCTATACCGATGCCAACGGCGCAACACAAACCATTGGCGGCGTTGTAAGTGCTGAGCCGACTATTGATGTTGCACTGGGGTCCCCCATTGACGCCGTTCTACAAGCGTTTGCAACCGAGTGCAGCTCCGCAACAATCAGCGCTGAACTGAAAAAACGCTGCGATGAGTTGCCTGACAATAAACTGGAAGCCGCCAACGCGCTCGTCCCTGTCCAACTGACTGCGCAAACCGGGCAAGTAGTTAAAATCGGTAGAGGACAAATGCAAAATATCAGGCAGCGCATGGATGGCCTGCATCGCGGCACCAAAAAAGCCTTAAGCGTAAATTTCAACGGACAAACCCTGCCCATCAACGGTGGCGGTGCAGGAGATGACGTTGAAACCTTGCTGGACGGCCGCCTGGGCGTCTTTATCAATGGCCGGTTTCAGGCGTCCAATAAAGCCCAAAAAGCCTTTGAAGCCGGCTTTGATTCCGAAACCTTTGCCGCAACAGCCGGCCTGGACTACCGCTTGCTGGATGACTTGGTGGTCGGCGTCGCCATTGGCTATGACAACACCAATACCAATCTGCATGCCTACCGCGGCAAGCAGGAAATCAACGCTATCACCGGTCTCGTCTACGGTACCTACAATCTTCCGTCAGAGATGTATGTTAACTTGGGTGCAGCATATGGCGGACTTGATTATGACGCTGACCGACACATCACTTATCTCCAAAATAATGGCCGCTACTTTAACGGCACCACCCACTCGACACCGCAAGCCGATCAATTCAGTTTGACGACAGGGTTCGGCAAAGACTTTGCGCTGGATGCCTGGCGACTGACTCCCAACACGCGTATTGACTATACCGAAGTAAATATCGACGCCAATAACGAGCAAGGGAACACCGGTTTTGAGTCACACAACAGCGCGCAAACGGCACAATCTCTGGCAACCACGGCCGGATTTAAAGTTGCTTACGCCTACAGTATTCCTTGGGGTGTGCTAAGCCCGGAGTTGAATCTGGAATGGCAACATGAGTTTTTAAACAAGGCCACAAGAATGAACGGCACCTTGGGCAATAGCCAAATCTTTACCAATTCGAACGGGCCGGATCGCGATTATTTCAATGTCGGCGGCACGCTTGTGGGCACTTTTTCGGAAGGTCGATCGGCTTTTTTAAGTTATGAAACTCGCCTGGGACAATCCACCATTTCCAGTCACATCGTTCAAATCGGGCTGCGCATTCCTTTCTAAATACGTTTAAACCCTGAGGTACCTTACATGGCTATTAGTAAACGCCCCGCCGCTCCCAAATTTTTTGATTATCAATACGGCAATAATGGCGGCTTGACGCTGTTTTTTTCAGGTGTCGGCACGGCAGGGAGCAGCTTAATACTGTTCGATGATAAGAACAAAAATGGTAAGTTCAATAAGGGCGAAGAGCTAAAAACTGTCAGTATCGGTAATGACGGACTATGGCAGGCGGATAGTGGGGTATTGGCGTTTGGCAAACATACTTTTCGCAGCATAGAATCAACCAGCGGCTCTATTGCATCAAAACAAGCTTACTTCAACTACCTCGGACCGCAAAAACCATCTGCCAAACCTTCAGTGTCGTTTGAAGAAGCCAGCAAGAGCGTCAATGAAGACGCCTCAGCCCAAGTTGCGCTTACCGTTAAGTTATCCGTCAATAAATCACCAGTACCCATTACCATCAACTACAGCTTGAATGACGGCACTGCTACAGCGTCAGATGGTGACTATGGTCCCGGCACCGGCAGCGTAACCTTTGGTCCTGGCGAAACCAGCCAGCAAATACTCATTCCGATCAATAACGACCACAAGCCGGAGCCCGATGAAAACTTCACGGTCAAGCTATTAAGCTCCCCTAATGTAAATGTGAGTACGGCTAAAGACAGTGCTGTCGTGACCCTGCTCAACGATGACCAATTTCTTTCGATCACACAAAGTCTTACCGCGATTACTGAAACCCCCGGCAATCCAAATCAAGTCACTTACGCCCTCACCGGTGAGCCTAATACTTCCGTCCAAATCGACTTTACCGGCAGCGCATCCTTAAACGACATCAGTGTCACTGGCTTATCCCAAAACGACCAGATTACCCTGAGCAGCATCGGCCAAGCCAGCTTTACGGTCACTGCCAAGACCGATCAACAATCAGAGGGGAACGAAACATTAATAGCCAAAGCCACCGATATCAGTAACAACGCTAATTCTGCCACTGCAGCAACGGTGTCAATAAAAGATTATGTCGATAACGTCCCGCCAGTAATTCAGTCAGGGCAGGCGTTTAGTTATATTGAAGCCTTCCTCTATAACGAAGCATTGGATGGCCCGATAATGACAGTCAATGACGTCATCGGTGTGGTATCTGCCAGTGATAACTACAGTGGGATAGCCAATTTTGAGATTGTGTCGGGAAATAGTTTTTTTGCCATCAATAAACAGGGCCAAATCACCTTGAACGCAAATAGTTTGACCTCTGCCGCCAACGATTATGAAGTCGGGCCCAATAAATTCAACTTGTCGATCACTGCTACTGATAGCGCCGGCAATGTATCCAGCCCGACAATTGTTGGTATCGCCGTATTAGATAATTTAATCGATAATCCTACATTAGGCCTACCTTAGCTTTCATAATTTACAAACCATGCAAAGCATCGCTTTTATCTCTAATTTCGGATATTTTTTAAAATCAGTTTCAAAATATGCGCTAATGCAGCTACATTAAGACTCAAAAATGGCTTGGTGATGTCTTGGGATTTACAACATTTACCCTTGTCTCAGCTATTTTTTCAAAATAATTGAACGGAGAATTTATGGCGGATTTGTTGGCATTATTAAATGATATTAGTAGCGAAGCACCCTGTGGCGAATATCTGGAGTACGATCCGGCTTATTTGGAACTCTCTAAAAATATTGAAGAAAAAGAAGAAGATCCTATAACCGGTGAAAAAGCCCAGCCGACCAATTGGCGGGATGTCCAAAAACAAGCCTTAGCGCTCTTGCAGCGCAGCAAAGATTTACAGGTGACTTTGTACCTTATCAGGGCACTTATTCATCTTGAAGGCACAAGCGGTTTTCGCGATGGACTGCAGTTATTGGTAAGCTTGTTAGACAAATATTGGGAGCCTATACATCCTGTTTTAGATCCGGACGACAGCCTGGACCCCACAGCACGCGTCAATATCATTGAAGAGCTAAGCCATTTCGATACAGCGTTACGTCCACTGAGCTTAGTTCCGCTGGTTGATTCAAAATCGCTTGGACGCTTTAGTTTACGAGACGTCCAGATCGCAACGGATAAAATCGAAGTGCCCGCAGGCACGACTAAAGTTGATATTAATCTGATCAAATCCGCGTTTCAGGATATTGCGCCGGATAAACTGAAAGAGAATTATCAAACATTGCTTGAAGCCGTCAGCTTGCTTCAGCAACTAGAAGCCTCATTAACTTCCAAAGTAGGTATCGGCAATGGACCGAATCTGTCTGCTACCCTTTCCTTGCTAAAAGAAATGGGGCATATTTTTGAACACTTTGCCCCTGCCGGATTTCTCGATGACGAGCTTCAATCTGAAGAGATTGCAGATGATGGCAACCAAGGCGTTGAAACAGCAACAACAAAAGCCCCTCGACCTCAAGGCGGAGTAGGGGCGATTAACTCACGTCAGGATGTTTTAAAAACCCTGGACTTGCTTTGCAAGTACTACGCTGACAATGAACCATCAAGTCCGGTGCCTATATTTTTACTTCGGGCCAAACATCTAGTAACATCGGACTTTATGGAAATTGTGCAAAACTTATTACCCGATTCGGTTTCTCAGCTTGCCTTATTCAAAGGGCCTGATTCGGATTCAAAATAGTCTTCTTTTTTCAACCTATAGGGA
>JABFRC010000330.1 GCA_013141375.1 Methylococcaceae bacterium
GCACCTAGCGCCGCTAAGCCAACAAGAGCAACAAATGAGTTTGACCGCATGGCTTCTACTAAAGAGGCAATATCGGCAAAAATTAACCGGCCAGCCGCACCTTTGCCGCCTAAGGAAAAAGTGCTGCACCGCGAGCCATTGGAAAGCAAGTCCAATCCAGTTTCTGAGGCTTTATTGTTGGAAATGAGTCGCGAGCTTAAGTCTTTGCGCAGCGCCATGGATTCGAAATTGGCGAATATTTCTCAACTGCAAACCAATCAAAATACTTCGGTAAGAGCTGATTTGTTGAAAAGTTTGGCAGGAATGAGTATTTCCAATAAATTAAGTGTGAAGATTGCCAACCGATTAACTCATCATACCGACGCAGAATTAGCATTTACCCAAGCCCAGGATTTATTGAGCAAAGTGTTGCCGATAGAACACGATCAATTGTTGGATCAGGGCGGTATCGTTGCATTAGTGGGCCCCACCGGCGTAGGTAAAACTACGACAATTGCCAAGTTGGCGGCCAAATTCATTCTTAAGCACGGGCCAAGACAAGTGGCGTTGATTACCACAGATAATTATCGTATCGGTGCGCATGAGCAGTTAAATACCTATGCCAGAATCTTGGATATCCCGGTAAGAGTGGCTTCAAGTGCTTTTGAATTGCGTAATTTGATTCAAGGTTTTTCAGATAAACGCTTGGTGTTGATTGATACTGCCGGCATGAGTCAACGCGGGATGAAGCTGGTCGAACAAATCAATACGTTACAAGAAAGTGCAGTTGCTATCAAAACCTATTTGGTTATGTCAGCAGCCACTGAATACAAAGCGATGCATGAAATCATCAATGCTTTTCAAGTTTTCGAGCCACAAGCCTGTATTTTGACTAAACTTGACGAAGCAGCCACCGTGGGAGCGGCAATTTCCGCAATTGTTGAACAAAATCTGCCATTGTCCTTTGTCACCGATGGGCAGCAAGTACCTGAAGATATACACAGTCCTTCTGCTCGTAACTTAATCGACCAATGTGTGGCCGAGTTGGAAATGGAAATAAATTTTAACGACATGAACAATGAAGCCTGGGTGGCGCAAGGTTATGCATAAGCAAACTGATCAAGCAGCCGGAATTAGAAAAATGAATACAATGAAACCCGTGAGGGTTATCGCCGTTACCAGTGGTAAAGGTGGTGTGGGTAAAACCAATATTTCAGTCAATATCGGCATAGCGCTGTCGCAAATGGGGCAACGAGTGGTGTTAATGGATGCCGATATGGGCTTGGCAAACGTCGATATTTTGCTGGGTGTTTATCCGCAATTTAATCTTTCGCATGTGCTATTGGGTGAGAAAACCTTAAGTGAAATCATGATCGAAGGCCCCGAAGGTCTAAGGGTTATCCCTGGCGCTTCAGGCATTCAAAAAATGTCTGAGCTGACAACGATTGAACAGGCTGCAGTCGTCAACGCATTTAGCGAAATAGATCATGATTTGGATGTGTTGATCGTTGATACGGCAGCCGGTATTTCTGCCAGTGTGGTTAATTTTGCTCGTGCCAGCCAGGAAATTATCGTGGTTGTTTGCGATGAGCCGACGTCGTTAACTGATGCTTATGCGTTCATTAAATTGCTCAATCGCGACTATGGGCTGTCAAATTTTCATGTGATTACTAACATGGTGCAAACAGCTCAACAGGGTCATGCCTTGTTTCAAAAATTAAGTAAAGTCACCGATCGCTATCTTGATGTGACACTGCAATACGCTGGCGCGGTGCCTTTTGACGAGTATTTGCGTAAGTCTGTTCAAAAACAAACGCCCGTAGTTGCCGCTTTCCCCAGAAGTCGATCATCACAAGCCTTAAAAACCATCGCAACCAGAATTAACAGTTGGCCGATTAAATCGCAAGCTGGCGGTTATATTGAATTTTTCATTGAAAGAATGATTCAGTATGGTTCCCAGAAGGATGTCGCATGAACGGCGTGGCAATGTACACGGCGGTCCAGGCAGGTGGGACGGATCAACTCGTCCTGCAACACGCCCCGCTGGTTAAACGCATTGCCTACCATCTATTGGCTAAACTTCCCGATACTGTTCAGGTTGAAGATTTAATTCAGGCTGGCATGATCGGTTTACTGGAAGCCATTAAGCATTTTGATGCGACTCAAGGGGCCAGTTTCGATACTTATGCCGGAATTCGTATCCGCGGCGCCATGTTGGATGAAGTCCGCCGATGTGATTGGACACCCCGGTCTGTCTACAAAAAAGCCCGAATGGTTTCCGATGCCATTCGCACGATCGAAAATCAAACCGGACACGAAGCCAAAGAGGCTGAAGTGGCTGCTCACTTAGGAATATCAGCCGCTGAGTATGGCCAGATTCTGCAAGATTCAAGCTGCTGTCGAGTATTTAGTACAGAAGAATTGGCAGAAGAAGGGGATCATTATCTTGATGAAGGCGCCAAACTTGGTGACGATCCAGTTGACGACATAAGTCGTGAAGGCTTTGAACAGGCTTTGGCAGAAGCCATCATGAGTTTGCCGGAACGTGAACGCTTGGTGATTTCACTTTATTACGATGAAGAGCTTAACTTGCGGGAAATAGGTCAGGTGTTAAATATCAGTGAATCAAGAGTCAGTCAAATTAGCTCACAAGCCGTGTTGAGACTGAGATCAAGATTGTCCGGATGGATCTAACTTAGGAATAAAAATGGATATTTTAAGTATCACTGGAATTGTCGTCAGCCTCTGCGCCATCCTGTTAGGGACGGTCATGGATGGTGGTGAAGTATCTTCGCTAATCAATTTTCCTGCGCTTATTATCGTTTTGGGAGGGACATTGGGGGCAACTCTACTGCAATTCCCAGCTGAGATTTTTATTAAAAGTATCAAAATGTTGGCTTGGATTTTTATGCCCAATAAGCTCGATCTAAAAGCGCAAATCACCAAAATAATGAAATGGAGTATTTTGGCGCGTAAAGAAGGTCTGTTAGGTCTTGAAAACGAGATGCCACGCGAAAAAGATGCTTTTTCCAAAAAAGGCCTGCAGTTACTGGTGGATGGCAATGAGCCTGAGGTCATTCGAGACACAATGGAACTGGAATTAAATTCACGAGAAAGCAGTGATTTATTGGCTGCGCGTTTGTTTGAAGCCATGGGGGGATATGCGCCGACAATAGGCATTTTAGGCGCGGTAATGGGGCTGATTCATGTCATGCAAAACCTGACTAACCCTGAGCTGTTAGGGCAGGGTATTGCCACGGCTTTTGTTGCGACTATTTATGGCGTGGGTTCTGCAAATTTAATTTTTTTACCTGTGGCAAATAAATTAAAAACCCATATATTCATTGCCAGCCAAGCTAGAGAGTTGATGGTGGAAGGGATTATTTGCATTGCCGAAGGAGAGAACCCCAGAAACATAGAATTAAAGCTCAGCGGGTATATGCATGAAAATAATAAATAACCCGTACGGCTATGGCGCGGCGTAGAAGACGACAACAGGAGGAAGCTCCTCATAATCAGGATCGGTGGATGGTTTCATACGCCGATTTTGTCACCTTGCTGTTTGCTTTTTTTGTAGTGATGTATTCGATTTCTTCTGTCAACGAAGGTAAATACAAGACATTATCAAACTCCATTGGGGACGCCTTTTCAGATAAGAGTCCTACCAGTGCTAACGATACTGCTGAATTGATTCCGGTGGGGGTTCCCGCGACAGTCATTCAACCTATTCCGCTGGATAATCCAACGACCATCGAGGTTGAAAAAAGGCGCGAATTAAGCGAAGAAATTCTTAAAGAACGACGCGAACTCGAGCAAGTGTCTGACCAGTTTGAACAAGTACTTGCGCCATTTATTGATGACAAACTGGTATCGGTAAAAAGGAACGATTACTGGATCGAGCTGGAAATGAACAGCGAAATGCTATTTTTAAGCGGAGAAGCTGAATTATCCAAATCGGTGATCCCTGTATTGAGCAAGGTTGCAGAGGTCATCAAATCGCTGCCTAACGCAGTCAATGTTGAAGGGCATACTGATAATATACCTATTGTTAATGTAAAATTTAGATCAAACTGGGATTTGTCATCTGCTCGGGCGACCAGTGTAGTGCATGAATTGGTAAAGGATGGGATTACTCCTGCCAGGTTATCTGCAATCGGGTATGGTGAATTTCATCCGGTTGCGGATAATAAACTGGATGAAGGGCGGTTTAAAAACCGTCGGGTAGTCATTGTATTGATGTCACAAGCTTTTTCCCGCTATGGCGCCAATGATGAAGAACGCGCCAAGCTATTAAATCTTGCGCCGACTGATAAATCATCTCAGCCAGCTGTGGTAGCACCTTGAGGGAATCTCTAAAAATTATCCGTTTTTGCCCTTCGATAGATTTAGTGCTAACGGATAAGTTACTGATTTATATAAAGCACCGTTCGCACTGAGCTTGTCGAAGTGCAATTTTTAGAGGTTCCTTTTAGTAAGTAAAGTTAATAGATATTAACTGTATATATTGGAGGTTGATATGATAGAAATACAC
>JABFRC010000058.1 GCA_013141375.1 Methylococcaceae bacterium
GTTTGACGTTACCGCTTTCAGACTAAAAGGCGAATACAACGTTGAATGTGTTTACGACAATATCGCCATTTCCACCGTGCGCTGGGTCAGTTCCGACAAACCAGCCAAGCTCGAAGAATTCAAAAAAAAGGCCTTTGATAATTTGGCAGAAGATGGCGGCGGTTACTTGGTTTACTTGGCCAACAGCCGGGTCAACCTGCAATTAACGCAAGAACGCTGGCCGGATATCAAATTCAGCGCGACCCGAGAGCTTTAATTTTCTAATAGCTTCCATATTTTGAACGCCGAGCCACTTCTCGGCGTTCCTGTTTGTCAAACAAATGAAGAAAATACGTCAGCTTTTGTTGTAAACGAGCAGAACGCTAACGCAACCAACGATTCGGCCTCAGCAACCGTCACTGTTAAATACCCTTAAACCTGTATAGTAGGCGAATCAATATTTGCCGCTAAAGGTTAAGAGATGACGGACCTGGAAAAGTTTAAGTTGCTGGCGGTTGCGTTAGCTATTGGCTTGCTGATTGGTTTGGAGCGAGGCTGGCGCAGTCGGGGTCGGGGTGAAGGCTTACGCGTTGCCGGTTTGCGCACTTACGGATTAATAAGCTTGCTGGGCGGGCTGTGTGCGCTGCTTGCTCAACAAACAGCGCTCTGGTTTATGGGGTTTGGCTTATTAGCCCTGACATCAGTTCTGCTGGTGGCTTACAGTAAAAGTCTGAATAAGTTCGAAGACTTCAGTATTACCAGCCTGATTGCCTCAATGATTACCTTTATGTTGGGCGCATTAACTGTTTTTGGTTACGTTACATTAGCATCGGCGTCTGCTGTCGTGGTTACATCCTTGTTGGGATTCAAGCCAATACTTCATCGCTGGATGAATACGCTGGAAGAACATGAACTATATGCCACATTAAAGTTATTGCTGATCTCCGTGGTCGTTTTGCCGATATTACCTAATCAGGGATTTGGGCCTTGGGAAATTCTCAATCCCTACCAACTCTGGTGGATGGTCGTATTAATAGCCGGAGTTTCTTACCTAGGCTATTTCGCTATCAAAATTGTCGGCAACCGACACGGCCCCGTTCTTACCGGTGCATTGGGTGGATTGGTATCATCCACAGCGGTAACAATCAACTTGTCTCGGTTGGCAAAACAAGGGCCATCCTCTGAAAATGCGCTAGCCGCAGGTATTTTAACTGCCTGTGCGACGATGTTTTTACGTACGCTTTTATTATCATCGCTGATTAATCCCGACTTATTTCAGGACATGCTTCCTGCATTAGCAGTGATGAGCGGATTGACTTATTTGATAGCGTTTTTGCTTTGGCAAAAGACACCCGTTTTTATGACGGACTACGATATGGCGCTTGAAAATCCATTTCAATTGGGCATGGCGTTAAAGTTTGGCGCTTTTTTGTTGGTCGTCTTGTTGTTATCCAAGCTGCTTAATATTTACTTCGGTAATATGGGGGCCTATTTTTTAGCCGCTGCTTCGGGTATTGCTGATGTTGATCCCATCACACTAAGCATGTCTCGTATGGCGCAACAAGGCCTTGATGTTAAGGTGGCAGTCAATGCCATCCTGATCGCGGTATCAGTGAATTCCGCATTTAAAAGCCTGTTTGCCTTGTTTATCGGAGGACGCGCTGTTGGTATCAGAGTAGCTGGCACGCTTCTGAGTGCGGTGGCTGCAGGTTTAATCATTGCCAATTTAAAATAAGTCGTTGTTTCTATAAATTGAGAATTTGAAATTAAAAAAATCCCAGAGTTAAATCGATGAAACTACAAAAAATGCACTGGCATAGCGTATCGCCTGAAACTCTTCTAACTGGCCTGAGTGCCAATGAAAAAGTTGGCTTAGCACAAACAGAAGTCCAGCAGCGTTTAATTGACAATGGCGCTAATCGACTGACTCCGCGTAGAGGGAAGGGGGCGTTACTGCTGTTTTTTTCGCAGTTTCATCAGCCGCTGGTTTATATTTTGCTTTTATCGGGTGCGGTGACTGCATTTTTGCAGGAATGGGTTGATAGCAGTGTCATACTTGGCGTGGTATTCGTGAATGCCATCATCGGTTTTATCCAAGAAGCCAACGCTCTTAAAGCCATCAACGCCTTGGCTCAGGCACTGAATATTAGTGCGACCGTATTACGTGATGGTCAACGACGGACCGTTTCTGCCAGTGATTTGGTGCCCGGTGATATTGTTTACCTACAGTCCGGCGATAAAGTCCCGGCCGATTTGCGTTTGCTGCAATGCCGCGAACTACAGATTGATGAATCCGCCTTGACCGGTGAATCGGTGCCCGTGCAAAAACGTCCGGCGACTCTGGACGAATCAACCGGTCTGGCTGACCGCACCAACATGGCATATTCATCGACATTGGTGACTTACGGCACGAGTTTAGGCATCGTGGTTGAAACCGGCGATCGCACCGAAATTGGCCTGATCAATAAAATGATCGGCAGTGCGACCGAATTGGAAACTCCGCTGACCGTTAAAATGAGCCAGTTCAGCCTGTTACTTCTGTGGGTTATCGTCGGCATGGCAGTATTGACCTTTGCCGTTGGCGTTTGGCGTGGCCAATCGATGCTCGACATGTTTATGGCATCAGTTGCTCTGGCGGTAGGTGCCATTCCTGAAGGTCTACCGGCCGCATTAACCATCACCCTGGCTATCGGGGTCTCACGCATGGCCAAGCGTAACGCCATCATTCGCAAGTTACCGGCGGTAGAGACCCTGGGCAGCACCACGGTGATATGTTCGGATAAAACCGGCACGCTAACGCAAAATCAAATGACTGTGCAGGCAATTTTTGCAGCCGGTGAAGCCTTTCAAATCAGCGGTAGCGGCTATACACCGGATGGAGAGTTCAGTCTTGACGGCAAAACCATTTCACCAAGCCACTATCCCGCTTTACACGAATGTTTGAAGGCTGGTCTGTTATGTAACGATGCGCGCTTAATCGTAGAGAAAGATAGTTGGTGCATTGAAGGTGACCCTACAGAAGCGGCATTGTTGGTCGTAGCGCATAAGGCAGGGTTGCACCATGCCAATGTAAGTGATGACCATCCCAGACTTGACGCCATCCCGTTCGAATCCCAGCATCAATTTATGGCCACCTTGCACCACAATTTGGCTGAAGATGAGCGTCATGTGTACTTGAAAGGGTCACTGGAAAGCTTACTGGCACGCTGTGATAGTGCGTTTGACAGTCAACTTAAGCGCGTGCCTTTGGATAAAGAAGTGCTGCATCGGCAATTGGAACTGATGGCCACCCAAGGTTTACGAGTACTGGCATTTGCCCGTTGCGATCATTGCTCCAATGCAGTGCAGCACCATGAAGTGGATGGCGGACTAACCTTTTTGGGTCTGCAAGCCATGATTGATCCCCCTCGGCCGGAAGCGGCTGCATCCATTGCTGCCTGTTATCGCGCAGGGATTCAGGTAAAAATGATTACCGGCGATCATCCTGTCACTGCGCTGGCCATTGCTCGTCAGCTGGCAATGAAGCAAACCGAACAAGTCATGACCGGTAGCGAACTGCAAGGCATTGAAGAAAACCACTATAGCCAGTTGGTTGACAAATATTCAGTCTATGCACGCATATCTCCTGCACAAAAGCTACAACTGGTAAAAGCGCTGCAAGCCAATGGGCATGTGGTTGCAATGACTGGCGACGGTGTCAATGATGCCCCAGCCTTACGTCAGGCTAATATTGGTGTGGCAATGGGGCAGGGCGGCACTGAAGTGGCCAAAGAAGCGGCGGCGATGATTCTTACCGACGATCACTTCGCGACCATAGAAGCCGCGGTGGAAGAAGGTCGCGGCGTGTTTGATAACCTAGTGAAATTTATCGCCTGGACCTTGCCAACCAATCTCGGAGAAGGTTTGGTGATCACCGCAGCGGTATTTGCCAATGTCGCGCTACCTATTACACCGGTGCAAATTCTGTGGATTAACATGACAACAGCAGTTTTACTGGGCTTGATGTTGGCGTTTGAGCCGAAAGAGCCCGGTTTGATGCTCCGTGGACCTCGATCGCCCGAGCAACCGATTTTGACAAAGCACTTAATATTTCGCATTTGTCTGGTTGGTGTGCTGATGTTGGCTGCCGCATTCGGTATGTTCAGATGGGAGTTGTTACATGGTGAATCGCTGGCAAAAGCGCGGACAGTGGCGGTCAATGTATTTGTATTTTGCGAGTTGTTTTATTTATTTAACTGCCGCTCACTGAATTATTCGATGTTTCACGTCGGCGTATTTTCAAACTTATGGGTGATTTTTGGCGTCGTCAGCATGACCTTATTGCAATTGCTCTTCACCTACTGGCCACCCATGCAAACACTATTCGGCAGCGCTGATATTGGACTAAATGAATGGCTGTTGATTATTGCCGCCGGTATCGGCGTTTATGCTGCAGTGGGTTTGGAAAAACTATTGATACGACAATTTATAAAATGAAATTATCACCATGAAGAGTCAACTAAATGGCTATTTTTTACTCCCCCCCCTCAA
>JABFRC010000082.1 GCA_013141375.1 Methylococcaceae bacterium
GGTTGAGATATAGCGACTTCGACTTGTTCAGAAGAATAACCTGGTGATTCAGTTTGAATAATGACGCGTTTGGGTGAAAATTCTGGAAAAATATCTAGTCCGGCGTGGGAAAAGCAATAGCCGCCATAAAGTAAAATTAGAACGGCAAGCGAAATCACGACGCCATAGTAGCGTATGGAGAAACGTATTATGTTGGCTAGCATCGTTGGGTTTTCAATATGTCGGAGGAAATAAGCGCATATTCGGTAAAAGGATTAATCTTCATCATGCACTTGATTTCGCAATGCTTCTGAAAGTAGCAACTGAGCGCCGCTGGTGACAATTTGTTCGTCGGCTTTAAGCCCGTCATAGACAAAATAGCCATCGCCTGTAATCGCGTAGTTTGCAATCAGTCGCCGGGTAAATTTGTCTTTATCCGTCTTAACAAACACAAAGGCTTGATCAAGGTACCAAAGCAGTGCAGATTCAGGGATTATCACGCCATTTTGTTGATCATGCGATTCTGGTACCCACACGGATATTCGCATGCCAGGCTTAAGTCGTTTGTCATTTGTAGCAAAAAAATAGCTGGCGCCCTGGCCAATGATGTCACTTTGTGGTGCTGGAGAGATCAGCTCAGCGATGGTCGCTTGTTGTCGATTTCCTGTGGGGGATGTTGATATATCGGCAATATCATTGGGCAAGAGTTTTCCTGCGGGCAGGCTGATTTGCAACAAGGCTTTGCGGCCAGATATAAAATCAGATAACGGCTTGATTTCAGATGACAGTGCCCAATGGGTCAAGGTATCTCCCCAATCTAATCTGGTCTCGTCAACTATTGCCTGAGATTGAACCTGCAAGCTATTTACTTGCGCTTTGCTTGAGATCCACTGTGCCTGTTGGTCTTGCAATTGACGTTTAGCTGTCACACCGTGGCTATATAATGCCTCCGCCCGTTTAATGCTTTGTTCGTTTTGCGAGAATTTTGCTTTAACACCGTTACCTTCATTTATCGCCAATAAATAACGATTTCGCAAGGCAAGTAATGGTTGAATGTTGACTACTTTGCCGTAGGCTAAATATTCAGCGTGTTGTTTATAAGCTTTGACGATTTGTGTTTGAATCCCCGCCATTGCGAGGGCATTTTCTTCAATAATGACTATGTTGTGCTTAAAAAGGCTGGGTTTCCTTGTTGGGATATCGTCATCATCTGCCAGCGATACATGGCTACAAAGCAGATTTATGAGCAAAAAACAGGCGATAAACAGGGAGGTCATGTGAAATAATGAGATAAAGTGTCAGTAAATATACTGAGATTATAAGAGTAGCTTTTGTGTTAACTGTATTTTTATTGTTTAAACAGGTGTTAGTCATTCTTAATCTGACTACAAATCCCACTGAGAATTGAGAGCATATTGTTATGAGTAATTTACCCACCGATCTTAAGTACGCTACCTCCCATGAATGGGTCAAACAAGAGCCGAATAATTTAATCCGCGTTGGCATCACTGATTTTGCTCAACAGGAATTAGGTGATTTGGTGTTTGTCGAATTACCACTAATTGGCAGGAATGTCATTGCCCAAGAGCAATGCGCGGTTGTGGAATCTGTAAAAACAGCATCTGATTTATTCAGTCCGGTATCTGGCGAAGTGGTTGAAGTGAATGCATCGGTAATAGATTCACCGGAATCTGTAAATGAAGATCCGTATGGTGCTTGGCTGTTTTGCATCAAAGCACATACACCCACAGAGTTGGACAATTTATTGGATGCGGCTGACTATCAAGCCCTGATAGACCAGTAAGGTAGAATTATGGCAAATCAAAATGCAAAGGGTATTCAACGTTTAATTAATGCTTGTTTTTTCTCGGTAGCAGGATTCAAAGCCACCTGGATCCACGAAGAAGCGTTCAGGCAAGAAGTCATTCTGTTTGTATTAACCACGCCGCTAGCTATCTGGCTTGGGCAAACCCCGATTGAAAAACTTTTGCTCATCGGCAGTATGGTTCTCGTGATGTTAGTTGAGCTGTTAAATTCTGCAGTTGAAGCGGTTGTTGATAGGGTGGGTTTGGAACATCATGAGTTGTCAGGTAGAGCGAAAGATATTGGCTCTGCTGCGGTAATGATGTCACTAGCCTGGGCGGCAACGACCTGGACTGTTATTTTATTTTTTTAAGAGGAACATAATGAGTGCACTGATTTGCGGTTCTATGGCTTATGACACCATCATGGTGTTTCATGACAAATTTAAGGAACATATCCTGCCGGAAAAAATTCACATCTTGAATGTGTCTTTTTTAGTGCCTGTAATGCGTCGTGAATTTGGCGGATGCGCCGGAAATATTGCCTATAACCTTAAATTATTGGGAGAAACGCCATTGATTATGGCGACAGTGGGTCATGATTTTGAGCCCTATGCCAATTGGTTAAGTCAAAAAGGTCTGTCGAGTGAGTTTATTCGTATTCTGGATGATCACTATACCGGTCAGGCTTACATCACCACCGATGAAGACGATAACCAGATCACGGCTTTCCATCCAGGTGCGATGAGTTTTTCCCATCTTAATGAAGTGCCAAATAATCGAGATATTTCTGTCGGCATAGTCTCCCCGGACGGAAAAGACGGAATGCAGTCGCATGCCGAACAATTTGCCGAGCAAGGAATACCATTTATTTTCGATCCGGGCCAAGGCATGCCAATGTTCGATGGAGATGAACTGCTTAAGTTTTTGGAGTTGGCGACCTGGGTGACTTTGAATGACTATGAGTCTGAGTTGATGCAGCAAAGAACAGGGCTTACGTTAGAGCAAATTGCCGAGAAAGTTGAAGCGCTTATTGTAACTTTAGGCGGTAGTGGCTCAAAAATTTATACGGAAGGAAAGTGTATTGAGATTCCTGCTGTCGCTCCTAAAGCCATACTTGATCCAACCGGTTGCGGTGATGCATATCGAGCTGGATTATTGTACGGTTTAATAAACGAATTAGGGTGGGATGTCACTGGTCGAATAGCTTCCCTTTTGGGGACGATCAAAATTGAACACAATGGTACCCAGAATCATAAATTTGAATTTGAAAATTTCAAAAATCGTTACTTTGAAAGCTTTGGATCTACGTTCTAAGAAAGTATGTTGAAAAACACCCAAAAACTATTGGAAATTATGGCGCAATTGCGTGATCCAGAACGAGGTTGCGCCTGGGATTTAAAGCAGAGTTTTACCAGCCTAATACCTTATTTGATTGAAGAATCTTATGAGGTTATTGATGCAATTGAGCGCAATGACCTGGACGATTTACGCCTGGAGCTAGGTGATTTATTGCTTCAAGTGGTATTTCATTCGCAAATTGCTGAAGAGCAAGGCTTATTTAACTTTGAACAAGTTGCCGAAGGTATTAGCGATAAACTTATTCGAAGGCATCCTCATGTATTTGCAGGTGCGGTATTTGCTACTGATGAAGAACGTCATCAGGCATGGGAGCAGATTAAAGCCGATGAAAGACAGGCTAAACCAACTTCTTCAGTTAATGAAAGTGTGTTGACTGGTGTAGCTAAAAATCTTCCCGCGTTGATTGAGTGTGAAAAAATTCAGGATCGTGCTGCGCAGCATGGTTTCGACTGGCCAGATGTGCCGCCAGTCATTGAGAAAGTCTTGGAAGAGTTAGAGGAGGTTAAAGAAGCCTGGCTTTCGGGTAATCAAGAACACATCCAGGAAGAAATAGGGGATTTATTATTGGTTACAGTGAATTTGGCTAGGCATCTCAAGGTGAATCCTGAGCTTGCCTTAAAGCAAAGCACAAAAAAGTTTATGTGCCGATTCCAATATATCGAACAGCAAGTAGCGGCATCAGGTCGCCAATTAACAGATTATCAGCTCTTTGAACTTGATCACTTTTGGTTGCAAGCAAAACAAGCGCTTAAGAAATAATTGTTGTAAAATTAACCGTAACAAAATTGCTGATAAGTCCTAATAGTTAGATCAATGTGAGTAACGATCCATATTAAGATTTAATATTGTTTTTCTTGCTAAAGCCAAAAATACTGCCTGTCAATTACGCGCCAAAACTTGTAAATACTGATGTCACTGTTCTGTCATGCTAAAACTGTGTGCTTACTCACGGTTATATCAAACCCCATTTACTACAATTGATCCCAAGTTTCCTGAAATAGGAAACTTGCGAATTATTTATGAGTGAAACTTTAAATTTAACCGGAGAAATCAAATGAAAACGAAGGTCAATAATCAATACAAATTAAGCAGAACGATTTCTGTTCTGCTATTAGGGGCTTCAGCTATTACAATGACACCAAATGCAAATGCAACTGCTAGTATTGGTGCTTCAAACGGCGTAACAAACTGTGCCGTTTGTCATACAAAAAATGCATTTTCAAAAGCAGAAGGAAAAGCTGGATTGGCTGCATATTTGTTGTCACTAACTCCAACCCCGGCTCCTACACCTACACCTACACCTACACCTACACCTACACCTACACCTACACCTACACCTACACCTACAC
>JABFRC010000007.1 GCA_013141375.1 Methylococcaceae bacterium
CTGAATGATTCAATTACCGCAAGACGCGTTAGAGTTACAGGTGCTGACGGTGAAGCGTTAGGCATTATCTCACTGGATGAAGCCAAACAAATTGCTTACGCAGCAGACTTGGATTTAGTGGAAATATCACCAAACGCGGATCCTCCCGTTTGCAAGATAATGAATTATGGCAAATTCCAGTTTGAGCAAAACAAAAAACTGGCCATTGCTAAAAAGAAACAAAAACAAATCCAGGTTAAAGAAATCAAATTCAGACCCGGCACCGATGAAGGCGATTATCAAGTTAAATTAAAAAGCTTGGTAAAGTTTCTTAACGAAGGTGATAAAACCAAAATTACTCTACGTTACAGAGGAAGAGAAATGGCACACAGAGAAATCGGTGTCGACCTCTTAAAACGTATCGAAACCGATTTAGAAGAATTAGCTATAGTCGAGCAATTTCCTAAAATGGAAGGTCGTCAAATGGTCATGGTCATGGCTCCGAAAAAGAAAAAATAGCCATTATTAAAATATCCCCTTTCGGGGTATTTCGGCGGCAAAGGATTTGCTGCCGAACGCATCTTTTGTGATGCAAGTGATTTTTCAGGGCCATGCATTTTGCCTTGCTGAGTCTTAATTAACGGAAATTATTAATTTAAATTGGAGAAAAACAAATGCCAAAAATCAAGACCAACCGCGGTGCAGCCAAACGCTTTAGGCGTACCGGCAACGGCGGGTTCAAATGTGGACATTCACATCGTCGTCACATCTTGACAAAGAAATCCACCAAAAGAAAAAGACAGCTGCGTTCTACCTCTTCTGTTCATCCATCAGATTTGCGCTCAGCTGTGCGCATGTTGCCATATAGTTAAGGGAGCGCAACCATGCCTAGAGTAAAAAGAGGTGTTACAGCCAGAGCCAGACACAAGAAAATTTTAAAGCTGGCCAAAGGTTACTATGGCGCTCGGAGCCGCGTTTACCGCGTCGCCAAACAAGCCGTAATCAAAGCCGGACAATATGCTTATCGTGACCGTAAGCAGAAAAAACGTCAATTTAGAGCCCTTTGGATTGTCAGAATAAACGCAGCAGCGCGTCAATTCGGCATTTCCTACAGTCGTTTAATAAACGGACTGACTAAGGCTGAAGTAGCCATTGATAGAAAAGTTTTAGCTGACATTGCCGTACGCGACATCGAAGCGTTCGGTAAAATTGCTGAAATTGCTAAAGCTAATCAAAGCGCTAAAAGTTAATTATTAACTTCAGCTAGCATCTTAATCACCCCCTTTAATTGGGGGTGATTTTTGGACTGATCATTCGATTTATATCGAAAGAAACACATCCCTCCTAACCCCAAGCTAAGCGAGCAGATCTGTGTCGGCTATCTCAGAAGAAATTCTCGCGCAAGCAATAAAAGACCTTGCGCAATCAGAAGACCTTAGTCAACTTGATCAGGTCCGCATACAATATCTGGGTAAAAAAGGTTTATTTACCCAACAGCTGAAAGACTTAAGTAACCTTGATCCTGAGCAACGCAGAGCCGCTGGTCAGATTATTAATCAAGCAAAAGATACTTTCCTAGAACAACTTGATGCTCAAAAAATAATGCTTGAGCATGCACACATTGCTAAGAGATTAGCGACCGAAAGCATTGATGTCACTCTACCAGGTCGCGGACAAGCAGTGGGCGGATTACACCCAATCACCACAACACTAAGACGCATTTCGAAAATATTCGCCAGTGTTGGCTTTGAAGTCGTCGAAGGCCCCGAAATTGAAGATGATTATCACAATTTCGAAGCCCTAAATATTCCCGCTCACCACCCTGCTCGCGCAATGCACGATACCTTCTATTTCGATGCAAGCACGGTATTGAGAACACATACCTCTCCGGTACAAATTCGTGTAATGGAATCCCAAACCCCACCCTTAAAAGTGATTGCACCTGGTCGGGTTTATCGTTGCGATTCTGACATCACACACACACCTATGTTTCATCAGGTTGAAGGGTTTTTAGTTGATACCGATGTAAGCTTTGCTGACTTAAAAGGTGTGGTTTACGAATTCCTACGCGCATTTTTTGAAAAAGACATTCAAGTACGCTTCCGCCCCTCTTACTTCCCTTTTACTGAACCCTCTGCCGAAGTCGACATTGAATGCGTCATTTGTGGTGGCGAAGGCTGCCGCGTTTGCAGCCAAACCGGCTGGCTCGAAGTCATGGGTTGCGGCATGATTCACCCTGAAGTATTCAAGTCCGTCAATATTGACGGAGAACAATACAGTGGTTTTGCTTTTGGAATGGGCGTTGAGCGACTTGCCATGTTGAGATATGGCATAAACGACTTGCGGTTATTTTTTGAAAATGACCTGAAATTTCTACAGCAATTCACACACAAGAACGGATAGACCATGAAAATTAGTGAAAAATGGCTAAGAACCTATGTCAATCCAGCAATCAGCACGAATGAGTTAGTCTCCCAACTGACCATGGCCGGACTTGAAGTTGACTCTGTCGAGCCAGCTGCCGCTCAATTTAGCGGCGTAGTCATCGGCGAAGTTTTGTCATTAGAACAACATCCTGATGCGGATCGTTTACGCGTTTGCCAAGTCAACGTTGGCAGCGGTGAGCCGCTACAAATTGTTTGTGGCGCAAGCAATGTCCGCGCAGGTTTAAAAATTCCTGCTGCATTAATTGGCGCTGTATTACCCGGCGATTTTAAGATCAAAAAATCCAAATTACGTGGCGTAGAATCGTTTGGCATGCTCTGTTCTGAAAAGGAACTAGGCTTGGCGGATGATGCCCAAGGTCTTATGGAACTTTCTGAAAACGCGCCAGTCGGTGTAGACATTCGTGAATATTTGTCACTGGATGATTTCATAATTGAAGTTGACCTGACCCCCAATAGGGCTGATTGCCTCAGTATTGAAGGCATTGCTCGTGAAGTTGCCGTTCTCAATAAGCTCGATTTCAAAACATCCGACACTCAAATGGTCACGCCATCACATTCAGATGTTCTAGCAATCACTATTGAAGCGACTGACGCGTGTCCTCGTTATTTAGGGCGCTTGATCAAAAATACAAATCCTAAAGCCGAAACTCCATTATGGATGCAAGAACGCTTGCGTCGAGCAGGCCTTAGAAGCGTCAGTGCTATTGTAGATGTGACCAACTATGTACTCATTGAGTTAGGCCAGCCTTTACATGCATTTGATGCAGAAAAACTAACCGGCGGCATCAATGTTCGCCTCTCACAAGCCGATGAAAGCATCGCCCTGCTTAATGGCCAGACCATTAAATTAGACAATGAAGCGCTAGTTATTGCAGATTCTAAAGCTGCACTTGCGCTTGCAGGCGTCATGGGTGGCAGTGAGTCCGCAGTAACTGATGATACGCATAACATTTTTCTTGAATGCGCCTTTTTTGCACCACAAAGTATTGCGGGCAAGGCACGGAAATTTGGCTTGCATACGGACTCTTCGCATCGCTTTGAACGCGGCGTCGACTTCACTCTGCAAAAACGGGCCATTGAGCGCGCAACCCAGCTGATTTTAGAGATTGCAGGCGGTAACGCAGGCCCAATAACAGAAGCAACCTCCGAATCATCACTTCCAACAAGAAACGATGTTGAAGTCAGACGCAAAAGAATTGAAAAAATACTCGGTGTAACAATTGCCGATGATCTCATTATTGATATTTTTCAGCGCTTAGGCTTTAACGTTAAGCCATCAAGCGAAGGCTGGTTGATTACGCCACCAGGCTTCCGATTTGATATTGCTATTGAAGCGGATCTGATCGAAGAACTCGCTCGCATCTATGGTTACAACAGCCTGCCGAGTAGTAATTTATTGATGCGTTCAGAACTTGGTTTAGCGCCAGAAGCAACCATGGAACTGGATAGAGCTAAAGACCTGCTAGTTGATAAAGGTTACCAAGAAGCGATCACCTACAGCTTTGTTGATGAAGAAATACAATCAGTAATCGCTCCTAACGATAAAGTGGTTAGGCTGCAAAACCCGATTTCATCAGAGTTATCCGTGATGCGCACTACGTTATGGAGTGGCTTGCTTAAAGCCGCACTTCATAACACCAACCGCCAACAAACGAGAGTGAGATTGTTTGAATCCGGGCTCCGGTTTTTAGAAAAAGACGGCATTACACTTCAGCAAAAAATGCTCTCCGGCATTGCATTGGGAACTGTAGCGCCTGAACAATGGGGCGAAACCAGTCGCAAACTAGACTTCTTTGATATTAAATCTGACATTCACTCACTTTTTGATCTATCCGGGACTGAAATTACCTACTTAAAAGGTTTTCATGACGCCTTGCATCCTGGTCAAACTGCAGAAATACTCACCAAAGATGGGCTTCATATTGGTTGGCTAGGAATGCTACACCCTACGCTTGAAAAAAATCTTGGCTTTGACAGCAAAGTATTTTTATTCGAATTAGATCAAAATCTTTTACTAAGTAAACGCATACCCACATTTAAGCCGCTCTCTAAATTCCCATCGGTACGTCGAGACCTTGCGTTAATTGTCGAAGAAAATATTTCTGCAAAACAAATACTGGATTGTATAGAAACGGCTAAAGAATCAACTCTGCAAGACGTAAGGATCTTTGATATTTACCGAGGAAAAGGCATAGAAGATGGCTACAAAAGCGTTGCACTGGCTATATTTCTACAGAATGAATCGCAAACACTCACAGATTCTGAAACAGATTCTATACTCGCTAAACTATTAAACACATTGTCAGATAATATTGGCGCAAAACTAAGAGATTGATATGGCATTAACTAAAGCTGATTTTGCAGAAAGATTATTTGAAGAACTTGGACTTAACAAGCGCGAAGCCAAGGATATCGTCGAACTCTTCTTTGAAGAAATAAAAGGTGCCTTAGAAAAAGGCGAACAAGTTAAAATTTCCGGATTTGGTAAGTTTGAGCTTCGTGATAAAAAAAGTCGCCCTGGTCGTAACCCCAAAACCGGAGAAGAAATCCCTATTACTGCTAGGCGTGTGGTAACATTTCGCGCAGGTCAGAAACTTAAAGCTCGAGTAGAAGCATATGCTGGAACCCAGTAATAACAATGAATTGCCGGTCATTCCGGCAAAGCGCTATTTTACAATAGGTGAAGTCAGTGAGTTATGTGGCGTTAAACCCCATGTATTGCGCTACTGGGAACAGGAATTTAGCGAGCTGAGCCCGGTAAAAAGACGAGGAAATCGTCGTTATTATCAACGCCATGATGTATTAATGATTCGGCAGATTCGGTTCCTACTCTATGAACAAGGCTATACCATTGGTGGAGCTAAAGCACATTTAAGCAGTGACGACGCCAAAGAAGATTCAACACTCACTAAACAATTAATTCATCAAATGATTGGCGAACTAGAAGATATTTTGGAATTACTCAAATAGTCTCTTTAGTTGGTCAAGCTGATATAGTAAAATAACCGGATATTATAGGTATTTGGAAATAAATATGTCGGGGCGTAGCGCAGTTTGGTAGCGCACTTGCCTGGGGGGCAAGGGGTCGAAGGTTCAAATCCTTTCGTCCCGACCAATTATATAAAAGGGCTAGCTATAAATGCTGGCCCTTTTTTTTGCCTTATAAAAACCCCAAGCTTCAGCGTGATTTTTTAACCACCAAACAACAAAACAACAAAACAACCAATTTAGATGAGCTGTTCGACATCATCAGACACAATATCTATAGAGCAATCATGCATTGAATTGAATGAGAGCTGTCACTGCACTTATGTCGATAATGACTCAGTTATCGATAACCTCAATCAATCAGAGGGTACCGCTGAATTTAGAGAACTTCTAGCGCAACGCCCGCATCTATTTGCTGATGCAGCTATCTTTGTTCCAAGCCATATTCTGCGCAAGCAAGAAGAAATAATATCTGCGATTGAGCAAGTAATCGCCCTGCCCGCTTATCAGAACCAAGTGCTTTCTCACGCACCTCATTCGGCACAATTTATTCCAAAAACAAAAGGCGTATTTTTTGGTTACGACTTTCATTTAAGTCCAGATGGCCCAAAACTCATAGAAATCAATTCAAATGCAGCAGGAGCACTTTTATGCTCGACCGCACTCACAGAACAAAAATATTGTAAACATTGCGTAGGAATCTCCACTGCAAATGAAACAAAAATTGAGGCTGATAAGCTTTTCTTAAACATGTTCCAAGATGAATGGCAGTCAGAACGAGGCTCAATACCTCTAAACCGCATTGCTATCGTTGACAAAGATCCGCTGGAGCAATATATGCTCCCTGAGTTTTTACTCTTTAAACACCTGTTTGAAAGACATGGTATTGAAGCTATCATTTGCGCCCCATCAGAACTTATCCATCAGCACGGCAAGATTTGGCATGGGCAGAAAGCCATTGACCTCATCTACAATCGACTGACTGATTTCGGATTAGAAAACGAAGAAAATGCACATCTTTACAATGCTTACCTGGAAGAAGCCGTTGTCATAACGCCTAACCCAAGAAATCACGCGCTCTATGCCGATAAACGTAATTTAGAGGTCTTAACCGATCAATCGACACTCATCAAATTGGGTATTGATGAGCCAACCAGAATAAAACTATTAGAGGGTATTGCCCACACATTTACAGTGAACTCTCAAGATGCCGATAGGCTATGGAAAAATCGCAAGCAACTGTTTTTTAAACCTGCTAAAGGCTTCGGCAGTAAGGCCGCCTATCGCGGCGACAAAATAACTTTACGCGTGTTCGATGAGATCCTACATAACGAATATGTCGCACAGAGCCTGATTGCACCGAGCAAACGTTTTTTTATAAAAAATAATGAACTGAGCGAGTTTAAATACGACTTACGAATGTATGTATATCAAGGTAAAAAACAAATGACAGTTGCCAGGCTATATCAAGGCCAAACAACGAACTTTAGGACGATTGGCGGTGGCTTTGCACCAGTAATTAGCGTCTTAAACAGCTTTGCAGAAATAAAGGGGGACGGGGATTAGCAAAAAACACAGTCTAAAGAGGGTGTTCTCACAAGAATCGGCGACTGTTTTTATAGGGCTATTTTCAAATCTAAGCGTTCATCTGGCTGATACGCTGAGCAAACAACTCAACCTGATGCCAATCGGTAAATTCAATAACGGTCTGCGGGTCAGTCGGGCCTTTGGTGATCCACATAATCATACGAATGATTGAACGATCAAACACAGTGTAACTGGGATAATCGAGTTTGCCGGCAAAAACCGCCAATTTCTTGGGCTTCCAGGCTATACGTTTTAGAAATTTTTTCAGATATGGATTGCTATCGGGCCTGCTTTTTTCCGGCTTGCGTGCAACCACATTCACCGAAAAAAAGGCATTGGGTTTACTGTCCAAAAGCGCTATATTTTTGTTGATAAAGGCCACAATCTGCGGGCTATGGTGGCCATATCGAATACTGGCACCGATCACGATGTTATCGAAACTCGCCACATCCAGTTGGTGTACGTCATCAATTGAAACCACTGTCACTTGATGTAACTGTTGTTCAATGTGAGTTTGAAGTCGATGACAAATTTTTTGCGTTTGTCCATCAGTGCTGGAATAGATGATCAGAATGTTAGCCATGTTTCAACTCTCGGGAATGCATTTACAAGAATCCTAAAACAACATTTAAGCACAGCGTTCGCAATAAACCATAAAATTACAATGCGTTTAGCACCTCATCACGCACTAATTTAGATCAACCATCACAAACAATTGCCATGATTTGGTGCAAAATAACCCGTTAAAAGCCCACTAAAAAACCATAAGTCATTGAATTAATTATATTCTAACATTTGGCATTGATAATGCTTTATTAATTATGAACAAGCTTCCTGGTTGTTCTCCCTGTGCTTGGTACCTTTGGCGTTCTGTCCACTCTGATAGAACGCCTTTTTTTACCTAAAACCTTATAGCTGAAAAGCTCATGCCACAAGGCATTAAGTCATCGCCACTTTGGTGCGCACAAACAAGCTAACGCACCAAGCGGGTGCTTGTCTGTCAAATACCAACATTCCTCGGCAACTCTCAAAACAACATAACAGTATGTTTTTTATGTGAAAGAAACTTTCAAAACCTCCCGCATCAAGTTTGGCACAAGTATTGTTTGTTCTAGGACATTGACACCCAATAACGGGGCATGAATAAGATTGAAAATTGATGCCCATATAACTGTCCACTATGAATCAAGCAAAAATATTTCCCTATTTTCAGCCGATTGTTGGCATTGCCAGCGGTAAAATCATCGGCTATGAAGCCTTAGCCAGGCAGGTAGGGCCCCAAAGCAATATCATTTCCGCAGGTGAGCTTTTCTCTTCGCCGCATATTGCCGATCAACAGCTTATTGAATGGGATCGAATTGTACGGCTTCAGGCACTGCAAAAATTCAGCGAATCAAATGGTACCGGTTACTTAACCCTGAATATTTCCGCCAAATGGATTGATTATTTATCTGACTTCAATTCATTGCCTACGCTGCTGATGCTGGAAAAATTCAATATCGACAGAAACCGCATCATTATCGAAATTACCGAATCCAAAGGTGATTTGGACAAACTTGTTGAAGTTGTGAATGTCTATCGAAAACACGGTTTAAAAGTTGCCATCGATGATTTTGGCGCCGGCTTTTCACAACTAGAAAGAGTGATGGCCATCCAGCCTGACATTATCAAATTGGATATGCGGCTATTTAAAGAAGCAACCAAAGGCGGCATTGCCAGCGACATCGTGCATCTGCTAACACGCTTAGCTAAACGTACCGGTTGTCGCATTGTGTGCGAAGGCGTGGAAACGGCCGAGGAGTTCTTTTTCGGCCTAAGCTGCGGCGCCCAATATATGCAGGGTTATTTATTTTCTCCGGCTGAAGCTGACTTCAAAGACTCAAGCCATTTTCAAGAGCAGATCGGCATATTAAGAAAGACATTTCTAGATAACACACTGTCCAGGGAACAACGCAAAATTCAATACATCGCCAAAATTAAAACTCTCTGTGAACAACTTAAACAAGCATTAGAAAGCGATTTCAATCTTAATCATCTTGCTGCCCAACCCTTTGAGGAAAGTGGTGTTTTAAGGTTTTATTTGTGTAATAACGACGGTGAACAAATATCGTCGAATTTCAATTTTGCCCAGGGAAAATGGTTTGAAGATGTCACGCAAATAGGCTTTAACTGGGCATGGCGCCCCTATTTTTATCAATTACTTGCGCTTGAATCTGAAAAAGATGGCTATAGGCTGGTAACATCGGAACGCTATCGAGACTTCAACACTGATGTCTTGTGTAAAACCTTATCGCTCAGATTGGATGAAAAACGCATCCTATTAGTTGATATTGCCGCCGAATGGCTGTGACTATTCTTGCTTTGCAACTGCTTTATATATATCTCCAACCTGCACAACATTAGACATTAGCCACCCGCTTGCGCACAAAAGTAGTGCAGAGATTAAACCCTCGGACTCAATGCTATCCAGCAATGTCCTTATTTTGTAGCAAACATGACAACATGGCTTACATCTTGCTTTTGCCCACATTGTCTCGTTTCATTTTTAATGCATAACAAGGAAACATAACATGCTGTCAGAGGCTGATCGTTTTGAAACATTTTCTCCCTATATTCGCAGTGTTGCCCAGTGTAAGGAAATACTCCGTGAGTTGAATGGCACGTGGGGGCTGATTTCTGCCATTGCGGAAATCAGTTGCCCTAAAGAAGCCGCCTCCATTCTACCGGCAATGCAAGCCACAAAAAAAGGTTTTGGGGATTTGGAAAGCACGTTGACCAATCAGCTAGTGTCTGAAGAAATCAAAAAAACCTGCCTGGAACTGGAATCTAAGGCACAAGTATCGATAGATATTTTGGTGCGCAATCTATATGAACGCACGGCCGACATCGGTTTTTTGGCGACTAATGCCGATATTTGCGATTTCGTGCAAGGCTCAACTAAAGGCGAACGCATCTACATAGATGCGATTAATCAACTGCTTGACGAATACGGCTCGAAATATACCGTATACGATGACATCATCATTCTCGATACCAACAGCTACATTCTTGCTAGGCTCGACCGCAAGAATGGAAAAATCGATCAACATATTGTCGATCCCATTATTCAACAGACATTACATTCACTGGAGGACTATGTTGAAACTTTCGGCTTAACCGCTCTGAGACCCGGTATAGACCGAGCGCTGATTTACTCAAAACGCATTATCGATCCAATCGATGACTCGGTGATTGGCGTGTTGTGCTTATCTTTTCGGTTTGATAACGAAATGGACGGCATATTTCGCAGCTTACAAAAACGAGGCGATAAAGCCGCTATGTTGCTGTTGAACGCCGCTTCCGTTGTCATCGCCACCAGTGATCCTGACCACGTTCCCATTGGTCGCGTCATTGAAGCCGTACCCGATGGCGATGACTTCGGCGTCACTCAATTTGCCGGCCGTGAATACCTGTCTGTCACCCGCCGAGGCCGTCCCTATCAGGGCTATGCCGGGCAAGAATGGTACGGCCATGCCATGATTCCATTACAGTCGGCATTTACTCCTTCCGCCTCTGAACGGGAAATCACTGCCGACATCCTTAGACACGGTGACTCACTGTCACCACAGCAGTCGGGTGTAATCGCCGGTGCAGCGGAAGGCATTAATCAATTCTTGCATCGCGTGATCTGGAATGGTCAGGTCATGGCCACCAACGATGATGGCAATCTGGTATCGCTTAAAGCCATTCTCAGACAAATACGCTCGATGGGAGCACGCACTGCTCAGGCACTAGCCGACTCCAGCAGCAAACTGCACACCACCATGATTACCTCCGAGCTACGTAGTGCCGAGTCCATCGCGCGCCTGATGATCGATATCATGGATCGTAATCTCTATGAACGAAGTAATGATTGCCGCTGGTGGGCGTTAACCTCTGAAATTCGGCGCATTCTGTCTGACGGTCAACTGAGTGCCGATGATGTCGCAAAAATCACCGATATTCTTTATTACATCAATAAGCTTTACACCGTCTATACGCGGCTGTTTATCTACGACATCAAAGGCAGCATCGTGGCCGAATCCAATCTTCATGGTGACCCCGTGAATGCTGTCGGCCGACAGGTACATGCTGCTTATGCGCAAGAATGTTTTTCCTTGAATTCTCCACAGGAATATCGGGTTTCCCCGTTTGAAAACTCCTGGCTGTATGAAGGCAATCCCACCTATGTTTACAACGCCGCCATTCGCCATGTCGATGACCTGAATACTATCGTCGGTGGTATCGGCATTGTGTTTGATGCTACGCCGGAATTCAGACAGATGCTGAAAGATTGTCTCCCTGATAAACCCGGCACATTTGGATTATTTATGGAACGTCCCAGTGGACGCATTATTGCCTCAGCCGGCGAAATGAATTTCAACGTGGGCGAGGTTTTTTGTACCGATCCGGAATTCTTTGAACTCAAAGAAGGCAGCGGAAAATCCAAAATCGTGCTGTATAACAAAAAATACTATGCGGTTGGCTGTTATTCCTCGCGCGGATACCGCGAGTTTAAAACCACCGGCGACTACCAGAATGATGTTGCGGCCTTCGTGTTTATTCCTATCGGAGATAAAACCGAAGCCACTGAAGCTAAACAACGTGAAATCATCGCTTACCCGCAAGAACCTATTGGTGCTGAAACAACTGATTTGGCAACGTTTTATATTGGTTCGGAAATCTATGCATTTTTTGCTTCTGATGTACTCGAGGCTGTTGATATTGCGTTGGTCAACTCATTACCGGGTGTTAAATCTTATATCGTTGGCAGCGTCATCTATTGCGATAATAGTCCCGACGGAATCAATGAAAAGCTTCCCATTATGGTCATCGATGGCAAAATTCTGACCGGCCAACCTGTTGATGTGGAACGCATAGAAAATCCTACAGGGGCAATAATCGTAGTTCGCAGTCAAAAGGGCCCGATTGGCTTGCTGGTTGATGAACTGGACGCCATTGCCACATTTGAGAAATCGAAAATACAAGATGTTAATGAACTACTGAGCGGCGATGGCGGCTACGTCAAATCATTAGTCAACATCCCTGACAGCAACATACCTGGAAAAATGCTTATTGTCCTGGATCAAAATCTGATCTTGGATGCTGTACGCAAACGCTAACCATAAAATATTACTTAACTTAACATGACATCATCGACCGATCAGAAAGAACCAGAACACTTGCGATTACGCGAAGCAGCACTTGAATACCATCAGTTTCCAACACCGGGGAAAATCAGCGTCACTCCCACCAAACATCTGTCTAACCAGCGCGATTTGGCCTTAGCCTATTCGCCAGGCGTGGCAGCGGCGTGTGATGAAATCGTCAGCGATACAGCCAACGTCTTTAAATATACCGCCCGTGGCAATTTGGTAGGTGTCGTCACCAACGGTACGGCGGTGCTAGGTCTGGGAAATATCGGCCCGTTAGCCGCCAAACCGGTTATGGAAGGCAAAGCAGTATTATTTAAAAAATTCGCCGGAATCGATGTCTTTGATCTTGAAATTAACGAACCAGATCCTGACAAACTCTGTGACATTATTGCCGCGTTGGAACCCACCTTTGGCGGCATAAACCTGGAAGATATAAAGGCGCCGGAATGTTTTTATATTGAACGCAAACTCAGCGAACGCATGAATATTCCCGTATTTCATGACGACCAACACGGCACCGCCATCATTGTCGCGGCGGCGCTGATTAACGGCTTAAAAGTCGTCGGCAAAGATCTCAAGCGCAGCAAATTGGTAGTCTCAGGTGCCGGTGCAGCCGCCCTGGCCTGTTTAAATTTACTGGTTGAACTCGGTTTTCCGGTGGAAAACATTTTCGTCACGGATTTGGCTGGCGTGGTGTATCAAGGCCGTATCGAATTAATGGATCCTGATAAAGCCCGATTTGCACAAGCTACCGATGCCCGCACACTCGCCGAGATCATCATCGATGCTGATATTTTTCTGGGCTTATCAGCGGGCGGCGTATTAAAGCAAGATATGGTTAAAAATATGGCTTATCGGCCAATCATATTTGCATTAGCTAATCCGAACCCTGAGATTTTGCCGGAGGATATTAAGGCAGTTCGTAGCGATGCCATAATCGCAACTGGTCGTTCCGATTATCCCAACCAAGTCAATAACGTTTTGTGCTTCCCATATATTTTCAGAGGTGCACTGGATTGCGGTGCAACTACCGTTAATCTGGCAATGAAAATGGCCGCCGTTCAGGCCATTGCTGAATTAGCGCAAGCAGAGCAATCCGATATTGTGGCCAAAACTTACGGTGTAAATAACCTGTCGTTTGGTGCCGATTACTTGATTCCAATGCCCTTCGATCACCGTTTGATGACCAAAATTGCCCCGGCTATCGTGAAAGCGGCTCAAACCTCCGGTGTTGCGACCCGGCCGATTGACGACATGCAAGCCTATATCGAACATTTGCAACAATTTGCCTATCACAGCGGCACTTTTATGCGGCCTATTTTTCAGCTGACCAAAGATGTGCCAAATTTCAAAAAACGCATCGTTTTTGCAGAAGGTGAAGAAGAAAACGTACTGCGTGCACTGCAGATTATTGTTGATGAAAAAATAGCCAGCCCGGTCTTGATAGGCAGACCCAACATTCTGGAGCAACGCATCCAAAAGTTCGGACTGCGTCTAAAACCCGGCATTGATTTCCAAATCGTCAACCCCGAGCTTGACGAACGTTACCGGGATTATTGGCAAACTTATTTGCAAATGACCCAGCGTAAAGGCGTCACCGAACAATATGCCAAATTGGAAATGCGCCGCCGACACACGTTGATTGGTTCAATGATGATCCATAAAGGCGATGCCGATGGCATGATTTGCGGCACGTTTGGCTCAACCAGTCTGCACTTGCATTATGTCGATCATGTCTTGGGTAAGCGGCCTGGCGTGAATGTTTACGCGGCTATGAATGTGCTGATTCTACCTGATCGACAAATTGCCTTGGTCGATACCCATATCAATGAAAACCCCAATGCCGAACAACTTGCAGAAATCACCTTATTAGCCGCCGAACAACTACGCAGATTTGGTTTAAGCCCTCGGGTGGCCTTGTTATCCCATTCCAATTTCGGCACAAGTAACAGCGAATCCGCCCAAAAAATGCGGGCCACGCTGGCTATTCTCCAGGCACAAGCACCGGATTTGGAAGTCGATGGTGAAATGCATGGCGACACCGCATTGGATTTTGATATCTTAAAACAGTTGATGCCCAACTCGCCGTTGAAAGGCAGCGCGAATCTGTTGGTGTTGCCAAATCTGGATGCCGCAAACATTGCCTACAATTTGCTCAAAGTAGCTGCTGGCAATGGCATATCAATCGGTCCTGTCTTACTGGGTAGTGCAAGACCTGTTCACATTCTTACTCAGTCTGCCACCGTGCGCCGGATTGTAAATATGACTGCGCTATGTGTGTTGGATTCGGTTGAACAATAAGACTTAATCATTAGCTTATAGTGTGAGTTTGCAAAGTCGGCGTCAGCAGATTTTAAAAGCCCATGTCATTTAATAATTAGAGCCTACCCAGAAAACATATCCAGTTGATTTGTAATTGAGTGTAAAGAGTACGTCCAATAAGGGCTCTACTTTCTGTTTCTCACTGACGTTCGAACAGGCTTATTCGGGCTTAAAGGGCTTCTATTTAGCTATATTACAATTGGGTCAGTAATTTAATGAACGTATCCAAGCTTTGAAAATATTCAAAATGAAACTACGACTCTTCTCAATAGGGCTAATTGAACAGCGTTGACCTAGTCACGTATGCATAAAACAAGCAAAAAAGGAAAAGATAATGGCTAAAAGTAAGAATCATGCAAACCCATTAAGTTTTAAGTTGCGTCTTGGGTTAATTGTCGGTGGTTTAATCTTAGGCTTTATGATTTTTGGTCTGGCAACATTTAAAGCGATGAACACTTTAAATGTTAATGGCCCACTGTATGAGCGTATCGTTCAGGGCAAAGATATTATTGCTGATGTGTTGCCGCCACCTGAATACATAATTGAATCGTATCTGTTGCTATTACAAATTACTCAGACCGAGGATGTCGTCAAAATTGAGGGTCTAAAAAAGCGATTTGAAATTCTAAAAAATGAATATGAAACACGGCATCAATATTGGCTAAATCAACACTTAGAAGATAAATTACACGAGACCCTTTTAAAACGCTCCTATCTTGCAGCACAAACCTTTTATAAAGAAGCGGAACAAGTCTTCTTTCCTGCCTTACAAAATGCAAACAAGGAAGCGGCTTTAGCCAGTTTATTAAAAATTGAACAATCCTATGAAACCCATCGCTTGGCAATAGGCGATGTGGTTAACTTTACAACTGAACGTAACTCTTTAGATGAAGCGAATGCACGAGATACCATTGACTGGTACAGTTTTTTGTTGGTCAGTGTGTTTGGATTTAGTGTCATTGCATCTGGAATAGCATCATTTTTTGTGATCCGTGACCTGATTAAGCAATTAGGTATAGACCCTTTCTATGCTAAAGGCATGGCGTTGGAAATTGCCAAAGGTCATTTAGGACGGACTATTGAACTTGAGGCTAACGACACCAGTAGCTTGCTCTATGCGATGAAAAAAATGCAGCAAGAAATTGTGCTGCGCATGTCGACGGCAAACAAACTTATTGATGAAGTGACAAGGGTTAAAATCGCCCTGGATAACGTCAATACCGGGGTGATGATTGCAGATAATGACAGGGTGATTATTTATGCAAATAAAGCCGTTGTGAAGTTACTGTCCAAGCTGGAAGCGGATATCAAAAAACAAGTGCCACATTTTTCGGTTGAAAAATTAGTGGGCAGCAATATTGATCTTTTTCATAAAAAACCTGAGCATCAAGCCAGTCAGCTTGCATCCATGCAAACTACCCTTAAATCTAATCTTGAATTGCATGGCCATCATTTGGTGGTTACGGCCAGTCCAGTGATCGATACGGAGGGGCGTAGATTGGGAACCGCGGCTGAATGGCTGGATCGCACGGATGAAGTCAGAGTAGAACATGAGGTTGCCGCTGCAATTAAAGCCGCTGTAAATGGCGATTTTAGTTTTCGTATCGATTCAGGTGAGTTACAAGGTTTTTATGAACAGGCCGGAACAGGTATTAATCAATTGATGCAAATTTGCCATGAGGGCTTGAATGACGTTGCGCGGGTTCTTGGCGCAATAGCTAAAGGGGATTTAACTCAGACGATTACCAATGAGTATTCAGGTACATTTGGGCTTCTTAAAGATAATGCAAATACCACAACGGAAAAACTAAAAGGCATCATAGGTGAAATTCGAGATGTTTCTGCCAACATAAATACTGGCTCGAAGGAAATTGCCTCAGGAAACAATGATTTATCACACCGCACCGAAGAACAAGCCGCCAGCCTGGAACAAACTGCGGCCAGCATGCATGAATTGACAACGACGGTGCAATTGAATACCGAGAATGCCAAACGAGCCAATTCTCTGGCTATCAGCGCAGCACAAATTGCCGGGGAAGGTGGGAATTTGGTCCAGCAGGTGGTTGTGACCATGGAGGAAATTAATACTTCTTCACGAAAAATTGTGGATATTATTTCCGTCATCGACGGCATCGCCTTTCAGACCAATATACTGGCACTTAATGCTGCGGTGGAAGCGGCGCGAGCGGGCGATCAGGGCAGAGGCTTTGCTGTCGTTGCTTCTGAAGTCCGAAATCTCGCTCAACGTGCCGCTGCCGCTGCACGAGAAATTAAAAATTTGATTAGCGACTCCGTGGATAAGGTTGAAGAAGGTACTCAACTGGTCAATCATGCCGGAGTTACGATGGTGGAGATTGTTAATGCTATCAAGGGAGTAACGGCAATGATGGCCAGTATCGACAAGGCTTCGGAAGAGCAAGGCAATGGTATCGCACAGGTTAATCTTGCCATCACTCAAATGGATGATGTCACCCAACAAAATGCAGCGTTGGTAGAGCAGGCAGCTGCAGCCGCAGAATCACTCGAAGAACAAGCACAAAGTTTGGTAATAGCAGTAAACAATTTCAAAGTAGACGAATATTCATCCCAAAGTTTTTCGACCTCTGAGTTTTAAATGCAAATCGTAATTAAAGCTGTTTTCGATCGTCTTATTGGATGATGCATTTTATTTTTAGAAACCCACAATTTTCAGGACACTTTAAATGCTGGGCTTATTTTTTCTCAACCATTTGCATTTTCTGATCAACATGAGGTGCGACATCTTCATAAGCGGCCTTGGCTTTTTGAGCAATGTTCGATATTAGCCCTTCTTTTTGGTAGGCCGCAGTTTGAAGCCCCGCTAAGGTTCTTTGAACATAAACAAAATGATGGGCAAGGTCGTCGTACCCCACATGTGAGGCTTTTTGAAATTCCCGGTTCTTTAAATGTCCTTCAAGTTTATCTAATGTCTCGCGCAGCTTAACGATAGCCATGGCAACCGCCGCCTTTTCCATTAATAGATTGTTATCAATCATTTCAATGTCGGCGGCTCTGTGTTCAATGAGGGTGAGGATTTTTTGCTGATTATTGTTTATTGCCATTTTTAGGTATCACTCATTAGTATTTTCAGATTTTGCCCATAGATTAAAACAGATTGGCTTCCCTCACACTTCTCAGTATGTTCAGAACAATTAGCGCATAATTATTGCAATATTACTCAGCCAAGAGACTTTGACTTGCTAAGTGTGTTTATTAATACCACTAACTATTGTATTTATCGGGCAAATCTAGCATGGATGATCACTTTCTTCGTATAACTGCCGAAGATCAACTTCGAGACCAACAGCCTGAGCAATGTCCTGCGCTGTCAATCGAAGCAATGCAGCACGAGCTGCAAGTTCATCAGATCGAGCTTGAAATGCAGAATGAAGAGCTGCGAAGGACGCAACAGGAGCTGGAAGCGTCCCGTGACCGTTATATGCGGCTCTTTGATTTCGCGCCCGTGAGTTATCTTACCCTCTCCGAGCATGGCCTGATTGTCGAGGCCAACCTAACCACTACGAAACTCTTGGGCGTTGAACGTCAGCAACTGATCAACCGCCATTTAGCACTTTATGTCGTAACAAAAGATCAAGATCGTTGGCATCGGTTTTATGTGCAGGCCAAAAAGTCGGGGCACGAGCAATATTGCGAATTAACACTCATCCGAAAAGATAACAGTCTGGTTCAAGTACATCTGGTTTTTCAGCAGATGAATGGCGCAGAAGGCCCAGAATACCAAATTATACTCCTCGACCTGACTGAGCGAATTCTTGCCAAAAAAGCCGCTGAAGTCGCCAACCAAGCCAAAACAGATTTTCTTGCCAACATGAGTCACGAGATCCGAACCCCGTTAAACGGGATTCTGGGGATGACTTATCTGCTGCGCCAAGGTCACTGTTCGCCAAAGCAAATCGACCAGCTCGACAAGATTTCCAGTTCAGGAACTCATTTGCTTGGCCTCATCAACGACATTCTTGATCTATCCAAAATTGACGCCGGTAAACTTATTCTTGAAGAGCAAGATTTTACGCTCACCAAGCTCATGTCAAATATCACCGGCATGTTTAGCAACGCCGTCACAGCAAAAGGCCTGCGTTTACAAGTCAAGATTAACGATCTACCTAAAGTGCTAGGCGGTGATTTCAATCGACTCTCACAAATCTTGATCAATTATGTGAGTAATGCCATCAAATTTACCGAGCATGGCAGTATCACGCTGTGTGGCCGAGTGCTTGATGAAACTCAAGACGGCTACTTATGTCGATTTGAGGTGATCGATACCGGCATGGGGATTTTGCCAGAAGACCAGACGCGGCTTTTTAATGCCTTTGAACAAGCTGACAATACCATTACCCGGCAATATGGCGGCACTGGCCTAGGCTTAGCGATTAGTCGGCGACTCGCATTACTAATGGGCGGAGATGTTGGTGTAAAAAGCACGCCCACTAAAGGCTCTACATTCTGGCTGGAGGTCAAACTAGGCAAGAGTAATTTATTGGCAATTGCGCCCGAGATTGACTTGATTGATAAGCCCCATACCATTCTTAACCGTGAGCATAGTGGCAAGCGGATTTTGCTAGTTGAAGATGAACCGCTCAATCAAGAAGTCGCCCTCATGCTACTAAAAAGTGCCGGATTGGCAGTAGATCTCGCCAAGAATGGTGAGCAGGCGGTGCGCATGGCCTGGGAAAATAACTATGCAGCCATCCTAATGGATTTACAGATGCCTGTACAAGACGGCCTGGCAGCAACTGCCGCAATCCGTAAAATCGCCGGTCGTGAAACAACCCCCATTATTGCCATGACAGCCAATGCCTTTGATGAGGATAAGCAAAAATGCCTTGCCGCGGGTATGAACGATTTTTTGAGTAAACCAGTCAATCCTGACATATTGTTTTTGACGTTACTTAAATGGTTAGCCCATTAAATGTCCTGAGCACGATAAGATATCCCGAATGTCAATCTGAGTCATTGTCGGCAGTAAGCGCAAATGTGCTAATTGCTCGGTACAACGTCGACGCTTTCATACACACGTAAGAAACATTCTTAAGCACGTTAGAACCTTCCATACTCACGCAAGAGACTTTCTTAAGCACGTTAAAACCTTCCATACGCGCGCATGGAAGTCTTAATGGCGCGTTGGAAAGCATCTAACACGCCTGGCAAGGCTTCCATATTCAGATGATGAACTCGCCACGCGTATTTTCACTCAGGCTCAAGCCGCTTTTTAGGTTCAATCGGATAATTCAACTCATCCACAATATCAGCCCGGCCTGGGCTTATAGTGCTTCAGCGAGTTTGGCATCGCGCACCTTTAGCACTTCATTCAATTCGGCCAGTTCTAAGGCTTTTTGTTCCAGTTCGGCAGCAGCAGCCTGCTTGGCTTTTTTGCTTTCTTCGGCGATCACGCGCTGACGTTCAGTTTTAAACTGCGTACTGACTTGTTCGGCAACCTGCTCATCCAGAGCCCCGTTTGTTTAATATCAGACCAATAAGCTCAATAAATAGTCTACATTTGAAAACGTTTACTTTAATCCAACAAGGAACGCTTTCATGACTAAAAGAATTTTGTATTTTTTGACGCCCGGCACCCATATCAGCGCCTTCGACGTAACCATTGCCGCTGATGCCGGCTTTGATCTGGTCATTCCATTCACCGAAATACGTCCGGACGGGGTTGCCAATATTGTCCAAGATGCGATTTTCTCTCGACCACCCAAGCGATTTAACGACACCGGCATCTTTATCGGCGGACGCGATGTGCATCTGGCGACGGATATGTTTCAGAAAGCCAAGAATGCCATGGTTGGCGATTTTCAGGTAGGTGTTTTTGCCGACCCCAATGGCGCTTATACCACCTCGGCCAGTGTGGTCGCGCTGGTTGAACAAACCTTGAAAAAGCAGACAGGCAGCGGCGTCAATGGACGAAATGTTGCTGTATTTGGCACCGGCCCGGTTGGCCTTTGTGCCGCGTCATTGGTTTCCAAGCTGGGTGCAACCACCAAACTTTGTCATTTGACTGCCGATGATGATCAACGTGTGGCAATCGGCTTTTGCGAACGTTACAAGACCAAGGTGGAATGGGTTTCGGCAGAAACTTCTGAGGAAAAAATTGATGTCCTTAAAGATGCTGAAGTGGTTATTTGTGCTGCGCGCGCAGGTATTCGTATTCTTAATAAAGCCGAACTGGAGCATGCCAAACACTTGATATTGGCAGCAGATACCAATGCCGTTCCGCCCAGCGGTATCGCCGACATTGGCCCACATCTTTTAAACGAAGAAATCAGCTTTTCCAATATCAGTTTCCGAGCAATCGGCGCGTTGGCCATCGGCAATTTAAAATACAAAACTCAATTCGGTTTGTATGAGCAAATTCATAAAGGCAATCAACCAGCGTTGTTTGATTTTCCAGAGGCGTATGAATTTGCGTTATCTGTGTTGCATAACAAATAAATCGTTGTCTGATCCGAACTGTAGGATCACTGCCATTAAGTTAACGGATTATTCCGTTCGACCTGAGCTTGTCGAAGGGTGAATGGAATAATCCGAAGCTCCGAGTTATGCCGCTCATGCTTCGAATCTCAGCACGAACGGCTCAACTTAATGGCAGCATGACTGCACTCAACGCTCATCCCAACCCTTATCCATCCGCTTTACCGAGATCGGATAGGCCGTCTTTAGTTGCTGGGCAAACAGCGATACTCTGAATTCTTCCAACATCCAGCGAAAGCGATCTTGCTCCGGCAACACCAACCCTTTTTTCGACTTAAGCTCAACGTCTTTCCAGAAACGAATGCTGTAACGGGCCACTTCCTGGATTTTTTGCGGATTGTTATCCAACTTATCAAGCCGATATTGAATGGCTTTCAGATAGCGAGGGATAGCTTTCAGGTCACTATAGGGCGTGTTACGAATAAAACCTTGATAGATCAATAAACTCAGCTGCTCATTGACGTCTTTGGTTAGTGGCTCGTTGACGTTAAAACGCTGCAAATTCGATTTAATCGCGTTATACAAAGTAATGATGTCAGTGGCGATTTTAGCCGACTCATTAGCGACGCTAAGCAATTCCGGTTTGTTTTGCTGCAAGCTTTTGTCGAAATCTTGCTGGCTACGAATGACTCGTCCATCGATAAATACATGGTGCAAAATTGAAGCCAGCAAATCTTCTTTAAAAGAGCCGGTGTAAGTCAATTTAATGATCGGATGCGCCGGCAAGCGGTTATAGGCCAGCTCAATAGCTGCAGCCTGCATGTTTTTAGTGGCATAGGTACATTCCTTACGCAACTTGAGCTGAAATAAACGCATCAAGCCCGCCTGATGCTGCGTGGCGGCTTTTTGTTGGGTATCAAACAGCCTGACACCCACGGTATCGCCTTCATCGGCAATCGCGGGATAACCGATAAAGATTTGGCCATCCTGGATGAACTGATAAGTGTCGGGCAGGTCATCAAACGCCCATTGGATGCAACCGGTATGCTGCAATTCATCGGCAGCGATCTGATCAAAGCTTTGCACTGCCTGGGTTG
>JABFRC010000115.1 GCA_013141375.1 Methylococcaceae bacterium
AGCATGGTTTGTTCGTCATTTTCTGTCCCGGTATTCTTCTGCAAATAATCATTTGATTGGTGAGCTGACTGGCTTGTGGGTTGCTTGTTCGGTCTTTGATCTTGGTGAAAAGGGGGCGAGTTGGGCGGCCCAGGCGCAGCAAGAACTTGAACATGAAGCGATGTTGCAGGTCTACGCTGATGGTGTCAATAAAGAGCAAGCCTGTTATTACCATCTTTGGGTACTAGAGTATTTCATGTTTGCCTGGCTGGTGGGTGTACGAAGCCAGCAAGGCTTTTCAGCGGCATTTCGCGAACGTATTTTAGCGATGTCGGGATTCTTGCATGCGGTTACGCCATTGGGTGGTGAGCCGCCACAGATAGGTGATGCCGACGATGGCTTTGTGACGCGTTTTAATGTGGCCTGGCCGAAAAATGCGTATAGCGATGTCTTGGCTTCTGTAGATGCTGTTTTTGGAATTGGTGCTGAGTTATTGCCGCAGAAGGCATTTTGGTATGCCTTAAGTGCTGGCAAGATTCCCGGGGTAGTGAAGCCAGCAAAACTTGACAGTAAAACTTATCCTGTTGTTTTTTCAGAAGGCGGCTATGCCGTGCTTGGAAATTCGCTTGTGCATTTGGTGTTTGATGCCGGTGCTTTAGGTTATCCATCCATTGCTGCTCATGGGCATGCCGATGCCTTGAATGTGTGTTTGGCGCTCGATGGTGCCTGGTGGCTGGTAGATCCGGGTACTTATGCTTACCATAGTGACCACGGATGGCGTGATTATTTTAGAGGGACAGCCGCGCATAATACGTTATTGATAGACGGCATTAATCAGTCAGAAATTGGCGGGCCGTTTCTTTGGACACAACATGCGCATGCACGTTTGTTGGGGGCGGGAAGGGATGCTCATGGGAACCAATGGGCAGAGGGTGAGCATGATGGCTATAAAAGAATTGCAGGAATGCATTCGCGCCGAATAGAACTGGATGAAACGGCTGGCGAGATAACGATAAGTGATGAGGTGCAGGGTGTTAGTGAACATGAACTATCCGTCCATTTTCATTTTGCGCCGGATATTGAGTTGATTCAGGGTGAAGATAGCGGCACTTGGTTGGCGATTAAACCCGATACTGCTCGTAAATTGTTGGTTACCGTTGATCAATCATGGCACTGGGAGATTTTACGTGGTAGTGAATCGCCGATGCTGGGGTGGTATTCTTCCGCGTTAGGAATGAAAGAACCGACTGCGACTTTGCGGGGTGTTTGGCAGGGGCGACTGCCTATTCGTCTGTTGACTAAAGTGTTAGTGAGTTAGGTTGCCTGAGCTCTCGTTCCCACGCGCTGCGTGGGAACGAGGAGAGCTGGCACTTGGGTACCTGCAGTATTGAATTCTGATTTTACTGTTAAGATAGACCGTACTTGCCACCATGTATAATTTGGAAAATACGATGCAAAAAACTGTCACGATCGATTGTCCAGCGGAGATATTGCTTGGTCTGCATCTTAATGCTGAGGATTTTGCTGAATATTTAAAAAAACAGGCGGCCATCAATTTGTTTAAAGAAGGCAAGCTATCATCCGGAACCGCCGCGTCGTGGTTGGGAATTGAACGAGTCGCTTTTTTAAGGATGGCCTTTGATGCCGGCGCAACACTGTTAGAAGATACGAAAGATGACTTTGTACGTGAGACTGCGTTGTTATGATTGTTTTTTCCAATACTACACCGATTATTGCGTTGAGTAGTATTGACAGCCTTGTTCTATTGCCGAAATTATTCGGTGAAATTCATTTGGTGAATGAAGTCATTGAGGAATGCGAGGTTGGTGGACAAATTTCGGTTCCTCTATTGCGGAATATTGATTGGATAAAACCAGTGCAGTCCACAGTCATTCAACACGCCAGTGTTTTGTTGGAATTGGATAAAGGTGAAAAGCATAATTTTGCTCTCGTTCCCACGCGCTGCGTGGGAACGAGGATGAACTTGCACATGTAGTCGGCGAATCAATATAAGGGGGCCACTAAAACTTGCACTTCGACAAACTCAGTGCGAACGGTATTTTTAGAAATCAGTGGCTTATCCGTTCATGCTGAGCTTGTCGAAGCCTGTCCTGAGCGCATCCGAAGGGGGCATAAACGGATAATTTTTAGGGGTCCCCTTAAGGTGTTGTTGATTACATCGATTTATTTAGCATTATCTGATTTCGATCTTGAGGATGGAAGCTAGAGCTTCCATGGCAGGGTACCCAAGTTGGAACTCTCATCTTTATTAACAATTACGCAGGTAGTTCGTTATACCCGCATGGGACACTAGAGCGGGTTGGATGGTGACTTAAATACTTCCATGTAGTCTGGATTCCGGCAATCCCTGCCGGAATGACGGGCCTGTGTATAACGAAGAGAGCTGGAGCGGGGGCTTAGTGGGTTTTGCTCTCGTTCCCACGCGCTGCGTGGGAACGAGGAATCCATAGCAGGAGATCCCGTGCTGCTGGGAATGGTAACGTATTTAGATATTAATAGTGTTAAGGATAAGATTGGAGTAAGTATGAAAATCAGTGTTTTCGGATTGGGTTATGTGGGCGCGGTCTCCGCTGGCTGTTTGGCTGCGGATGGGCATGAGGTGATCGGGCTTGATCCCAACCAGACCAAGGTGGATTTAATCAATAAGGGGATATCGCCCATTATTGAAAAAGACATTGGCGAAATGATTGCTAAAACTGTCGCTGAAGGCAAATTACGGGCGACGATAGATGTACGCGAGGCGGTAATGGGCTCGGATATATCTCTTATTTGCGTTGGCACGCCTTCTCAACTCAATGGCAATCTTGATCTTTCTTATGTCCGTCGTGTGTGTGAGGAGATCGGTGCGGCCATTAAGGAAAAAGGCTCGTTTCATGTGGTGGTCGCCCGTTCGACGATGTTGCCTGGATCAATGCGAACTGTGGTTATTCCAAGCTTGGAGCTGACCTCCGGCAAGAAGGCGGCAGTCGATTTTGGTGTTTGTAATAATCCCGAATTTCTTCGCGAAGGCACTGCCGTTTATGATTATTACAATCCTCCGAAGACGGTGATCGGTGAAAGTGATTCCAGAGCGGGCGATGTGCTGGTCAAGCTTTACGAGAATATGAACGCGCCACTGATACGCACTGATCTGGAAACGGCCGAGATGGTGAAGTACACCGACAATAACTGGCATGCGTTGAAGGTGGCCTTCGCCAATGAGATTGGCAATATCAGCAAGGCGGTAGGGATTGATGGGCACAAGGTGATGGAGATTTTTTGCCAGGACACCAAACTTAATTTGTCTTCTTACTATATGAAGCCGGGCTTTGCTTTTGGCGGCTCGTGTTTGCCCAAAGACGTGCGTGCATTGACGTATAAAGGCAAAAGTCTGGACCTGGATTTGCCGTTACTTAATGCCATTATGCCATCCAACCAGCGCCAGATTGAGAAGGCGATTACGATGATCACTGATAAGGGACATCGTAAAATTGGTATTTTAGGGTTTGCGTTTAAGGCCGGTACCGACGATTTGCGGGAATCACCCATTGTGGATGTGATTGAATATTTGATCGGTAAAGGCTACGAACTCAAGCTTTACGATAAAAACGTGAATCTGGCGGCCTTAACCGGTGCCAATCGGGATTACATCCTTAATCACATTCCGCATATTTCCAAACTGATGGTGGAAAGTGTGGAAGAAGTGCTGAGCCATGCTGAAACGATTGTAATTGGCAATGGCGCGGAAGAATTTCGGGGGGTTCCGGGCAATTTGAAAGCAGGGCAGGTGGTTATTGACTTGGTCCGCATCGTCAAAGAGCGAAGCGGTGAAAGTTATGATGGTATTTGCTGGTAATTGGGGCCGCTAAAATGAGAGATAACAAGCAAAGGCGGGTGCTCATCATTGTTGAAAATCTGCCATCTCCCTTCGATCGTCGAGTATGGCAGGAAGCAACGACGCTGGTTGAGTCAGAGTATGAGGTGTCTATCATTTGCCCGACTGGCAAAGGCTATGAGAAGAAGTTTGAGGTGATAGAGGGCATTCATATCTATCGCCATAACCTTCCTTTGGAAGCCGAGGGCGCGCTTGGTTATTTGCTGGAATATTCGACTGCGCTATTTTGGGAGTTTGTGTTGGCTTGGAGGGTATTGCTCACACGCGGCTTTGATGCAATCCATGCCTGCAATCCGCCTGATAATATTTTTCTGATTGGTGGTTTCTTTAAGCTGCTGGGGAAGAAGTTTCTATTTGATCATCATGACATCAATCCGGAGCTGTATGAGGCGAAATTCGGTCGGAGAGACTTTTTTTATAAGGTCATGTTGGCTTGGGAGCGTTGGACTTTTAAGACGGCCACGGTGTCGATTGCAACCAATGAATCTTATAAACGCATTGCAGTCGAACGCGGCGGGATGTCGCCTGAGCGGGTATTTGTGGTGCGTAGCGGTCCAAAGCTCGATAGGTTGAAAATTATTCCGCCC
>JABFRC010000192.1 GCA_013141375.1 Methylococcaceae bacterium
CCACTCGGGCAAAAAGGCATAAACGAAGATTTACTGGAGGAAATTGAAGCCAGTTTGTTAATGGCGGATATCGGGGTTGATGCGACAGCGGCAATTATAGCCCGATTGTCAGAGAGTATTGAGCAATATCAAATGAATGACAGCGAGGCACTCTCTGCAGTTTTGAAACAGGAGTTGCTAGCTATGCTTCGACCATCCAGTTTGCCGTTGCAAATCCCTAAGCAGGATGGACCGTTTGTTATTTTGGTTGTCGGCGTGAATGGTGCCGGTAAAACGACGACGATAGGTAAACTGGCAAAACGACTGCAGACTCAGGGCCACACTGTTATGTTGGCAGCTGGAGATACGTTCAGGGCTGCAGCGGTTGAGCAATTACAAACTTGGGGTGAGCGAAATAATATCCCTGTAGTTGCACAACATACAGGCGCGGATTCAGCCTCGGTTATTTATGACGCTTTGCAATCTGCACAAGCCAAAGGTATAGACGTTTTGATTGCTGATACCGCCGGCCGATTGCACACAAAATCCCATTTGATGGATGAGTTAAAAAAGGTCAAACGGATAATGAGTAAACTGGATGAGAATGCGCCCCATGAGGTTTTATTGGTTTTAGACGCAGGCACCGGGCAAAATGCACTATCTCAGGCTAAACTTTTCAATGAAACGGTTGAATTAACCGGAATAGCATTAACGAAGCTTGATGGTACGGCGAAAGGTGGAGTTATTTTTGCATTGGCCAGGCAATTTGGCATTCCTATTCGTTATATCGGTATCGGTGAAGGTATAGATGACTTGCAAGATTTTGATGCTGATGTGTTTGTTAATGCATTGTTTAATAACGAATAATTAAAATGTTACAGTTTGATAAAGTCAGTATGCGCTATCCCGAAGTCGGGGATGTGCTGAAAAATATAAGCTTTCAATTGCATCCAGGTGAAATGTCTTTTTTGACCGGTCATTCTGGAGCAGGGAAAAGCTCGTTGTTCAAGCTGATTGCCGTTATGGAAAGATGCACCCGGGGGGAAATAGTCTTTGCTGGTCAAAATCTAAACAAAATAAGCGATAGGCAGATTCCATATATCCGACGCAGTATGGGGCTCATTTTTCAAGACTATAAGCTGCTTCAAGACAGAACGGTTTTTGATAATGTTGCCTTGCCACTGGTAATCGCAGGTTACCGGCATGGCGAGATTTCTCGCCGTGTGAGAGCCGCTTTGGATAAGGTGGGTCTTTTGGGAAAAGAAAAAAAGTATCCCATGACATTGTCTGGGGGAGAACAGCAAAGAGTGGGTATCGCCAGGGCAGTGGTAAACAAACCGCCGATGATATTGGCTGATGAGCCCACAGGGAATTTGGATCCGGAACTTTCAAAAGAAATTATGCATTTGTTCGAACAATTTCAGCAGGTTGGGGTCACTGTGTTGATCGCATCTCATGACATATCCTTGATCTCAAAAATGAACTATCGTGTTCTTACATTGGATCACGGACAATTGGTCGCGAGTTAAATAATGAGAAAACGACCAAGACATCAACAAAAACAGGAAGGACGCCAAACCAGGATTTCCGGTGGTGGATTTATTGATAGGCTTAAAGCCTATCGGGACCTCCACGCGCATGCATTATTTTCCAGCCTAGGAAGATTGATTTCTTCACGCTTTGCTTCGGTGATGACAATTGTGGTGCTGGCAATCGGTATCTCATTAGCAAGTGGTTTTTATATTCTGGTCAAAAACTTGCAGCAGTTGGCAGGTAATCTTGAATCAAGCAACCAAATTTCGTTGTTTTTGAAAGATGATGTTTCCGATATTAACGCTAAGAAATTCTCAGAAAACCTTAAAAAAAATCCTGATGTGCAAGAAGTTAAATTTATTTCCAAGGAGCAGGCGCTTAAGGAATTTGAAACTTATAGCGGATTTGGTTCTGCGGTAAAGGCACTAGAAAAAAATCCATTGCCTATTGTGGTTCAGGTTATCCCTAAAAACTCATTTGATGATGAGGCAGTGACACAGAATTTGTTTGAACATTTCAAACTGGTGCCGGAAGTTGATTTAGCCCAAATGGACATGCAATGGGTTAAAAGACTTCAATCGATTGTTGAAGTGGCTAGACGAGGTGTACAGTTATTAAGTGGTTTGCTAGGCATCGGTGTGCTTTTTATTACGGCAAATACAATAAGGCTCGAATTGCATAATCGTCGCGAAGAAGTGGTCATTGCCAAGTTGGTTGGTGCGACAAATGGCTTTATTCAGCGACCTTTTTTATATAGCGGTTTTTGGCTGGGCTTTTTTTCCGGAGTTGCTGCTTGGTTTATTGTAACTTTCACGGCGCTGGTATTAAAACAGCCCATTGAGAAGCTGTCTGGTCTTTATGATGGTTCGTTTCATGTGGTATTTTTAGATTTTTTTGAAACCTTTGCGATGCTTTCTATATCTGCATTGCTAGGTATGGTCGGATCATGGATTGTGGTGCATTTTCAACTTAGACAATTAAAGCCAGAGTGATAAATATTTTTTTAAAGTAATTAGCACTCTTGTTTGTAGAGTGCTAGAATATTTTTAAATAATTTTTTTAAGGGGAATGATTGTGAGTAATTCATTAGTTTTGCCCGTTAATTTGTCAGTCGGCACATTTGATACCTACCTTAATGCCGTTCGGCAAATGCCTAAGCTGGATGCCGAGCAAGAGCGGGATTTGGCTATCAGATTTAGAGATGAAGGTGATCTTGAGGCTGCTCGCCAACTCGTCATGAGTAATCTCAGATTCGTGGCGCATGTGGCTAGAGGTTATAGCGGCTATGGCTTGTCTATGCCTGATATTATTCAGGAAGGAAATATCGGCTTAATGAAGGCCGTTAAACGGTTCGATCCGGATGTCGGCGTTAGATTGATTTCATTTGCTGTGCATTGGATAAAGGCAGAGATTCATGAATATGTGATTAAAAACTGGGGAATCGTAAAAATTGCGACAACCAAGGCACAACGTAAATTGTTTTTTAATCTACGTAAATCTAAACGCGATTTGGGATGGTTATCAGGTGAAGAGGCTGCATCAATTGCCAAGGATTTAAACGTAGGCATTGACGAAGTTTACGAGATGGAAAAGAGGCTAGGTAGCCATGATATGTCATATGATGCCCCCGTCGATGAGTCTGAAGAAGAGAGTTATTCCGCACCTGCAAATTATCTACAACAGCATGGCGCTGATCCTGCTGTATTACTTGAAAACGCCGATTGGCAGGGACGTGAAGAAGACTTGTTGGCTCATGCGTTAACCCAGCTTGATGAACGAAGCCAGGATATTCTGACGAGTCGCTGGCTTGCTGAACAGAAAGCGACACTTCATGAGCTTGCTGATAGATATGGAGTTTCTGCGGAAAGAATCAGGCAATTAGAGCAAAATGCAATGAAGAAGTTAAAGTCGGCAATTGTCTTAGCTGCTTGATTCTTCGGTGATTTTGATTAAAGGCTTGGTGAATTATTCACCAAGCCTTTTTTGTGCCGGTAAAGTTGCTAGACCTTACAATGGTCTCAGAAGATCAAGCACAGCCTGCGCATGTTCGGCAGCTTCGCGGCCAAGATCGGTTAGATAACCGCCATCTTCGAGCGTTATCATGCCTTTATCAAATAAACGATGGGTAGCTGCAACAATTTCAGGTGCGGCTGTTTTGTGTACTTTGATGCCTTCTTGAGTCGTTGATAGATTGTAGCGAACAAGAATGTTTACTTCATCGACAAGGTCTTGGGTGTAGGGCATAGAAATTCCTCATGGTTAATTAACTTGGGGCGGTAGCATAATGCTATTTGTTCGATAGAACGACTCTTTTTTCAAAATGTGCTCAACCATATTATTTACTTCGACATCAAAATTAGATTTGCAATGCCTACAGATATGACAAATACCCCAATATTGGGATGGAGAGAGTGGATCGCCTTGCCAGAGCTTAATATTGAGCGTGTTAAAGCAAAAATTGATACCGGAGCCCGTTCTTCTGCACTACATGCTTTCATTATCGACCCTTATCAACGAGGTGGGCAGTCATGGGTGATGTTCGCCATTCATCCATTACAGAAGAATTCGGACGTAATCTTGGAATGCCATGCACAAGTCAAAGATCGGCGTCTCGTGTCTGATTCCGGAGGGCACAAACAACGTCGCTATGTCATTGAAACACTGCTATTACTTGGTAATAATGTTTTTTCTGCGGAAATGACTTTAACCAATCGCGACAGTATGCGTTTTCGAATGCTTTTGGGAAGAACTGCAATGGAAAAACGTTTTGTTATCGACCCAAGTGCATCATATATGCAGGGTAAACCTGACGGCAGTATTTTTACTAACTATACAAAAAATTAAAGTGATAAAACATCAGTATTCAAAGCTTACCTATATCAATTATGAGTAATTTATCTGCAATTTTTATCGCTTTGCTGTTGGTTGCTCTCAATGGT
>JABFRC010000078.1 GCA_013141375.1 Methylococcaceae bacterium
GTTTAGGCCTTTGTTGAGCACGGCTTCAACTTCCGGATTACCACGCGACAGCGCATTGCCGATGACGACCAGATCCGGGTTGCCATCGAGGTTTTCCGCACGATAGCCTTCCATCAGCTGGATGCCCTGCTCCTGCAGTTGAGTGCTCATGGGTGGATATACGTTTTGGTCGGAGCCGCTGACCTCATAGCCAAGTTCTCTGGCGATGACGGCAAGACCGCCCATGAAAGTACCGCAAATGCCTAAGATGTGAATGTGCAAGGTGTTTTCCTAAGGTGTTGAGAATGGGGTAGTGCTTCGACAGGCTCTCGGCAACTGCTCCATGCGTCGCCTAAAGCGCCTATTTTTGGCGCTCTAACTCCTGCATCCATGCAGTCGAGCACGAACGGTTTTAGCATCAATGGAAGTTACGTTCGTGGAGAGCCTGTCGAACCATGATCGTAACTTATTTTTTCTCTGCCGGTTTATCAGCAGCCGGGTCCGCTGGTTTATCGCCTGATTGATCTGCCGGTTTATCTCCGGGATTTGCGGCGTCTTCGCCTTCTTTAGGCTTGGCTTCTTCAATCGGCACGGGTTCGGCACCTTTTGCTCCGGCTTTTTCCAAAAATTTAACAATATTTTCGCGCGGCAACTTTTTGGCCCGAGCCAGGACGGTAACTTTTTGGTTATCTGCAGAGTTGACATCCGCTCCCGCGGCAATCAGTAAATTTATGATTTCTTCGTTACCGAACACCAAGGCATCCATCAATGCGGTTGTGCCTAAATTATCGGCAAGATTAACATCGGCGCCATAAGCAAATAAGGCTTTAACAATGCGACTGTTGCCGTTAAAGCTGGCCGCCATCAGAGCGGTTCGACCGCTGCCGGTTTTGCTATTGACATCAATACCTTGCGCCAGCAAGGCTTCGATTCTGTCCTGTTTACCTGACATGGCAGCGGCAAATAAATCTTTGCCATCTTCCGAATTCGCTGCTTGTGACAGCGTTAATAACAATATCAAAAACCAGTTTAGGTGCTTCATGCCGAATAGTCGCTTGCGTTTGGGGGTGAGTTAGGCTGAAATAACCATTAAATAACCCATATCATCCGATAATGAACGAGAAAAATAAAATTTTAGTTGAAGCAACACCGCATTTTATTCCTGAGCAATCAGCTCCAGAGGAAGATCGCTACGTGTTTGCTTACACCATCGTTATCACCAACGCAGGTGATCTTCCGGCAAAACTGCTGACACGGCACTGGCTGATTACCGATGCCAACGGCAAAGTTCAGGAAGTCAGAGGTGATGGCGTCGTTGGCGAACAACCCTATATAAAGCCTGGCGAAAGTTTTCGTTATACCAGTGGTGCCGTTCTGGCCACACCGGTCGGTACCATGCAAGGCAGCTATACCCTGCGTTCTGATGAAGGCGATGATTTCAATACCAGCATTCCCAGGTTTACGCTGTCCATCCCTAGAACTCTTCATTAATAATGTCCATTTATGCGATAGGCGACATTCAAGGTTGCTTTGATGATTTATTGCGGTTGCTGGAAACCATTTCTTTTGATGAGAAAGTCGATCAATTGTGGTTTGCGGGCGATTTGGTCAACCGTGGCCCCAAATCGTTAGAAACACTGCGATTTATCAAATCCCTGGGCGATGCGGCGGTCACCGTATTGGGCAATCATGACATGCATCTATTGGCGGCATCCTGTGCCGGCAAAATATCCAACAAAAAAGATGCCCTGCTGCCCATACTTGAGGCGCCAGACCGTGATGAACTGATTGACTGGTTAAGACATCGACCGCTGTTTCATTTCAATGATGAATTTTGTCTGGTACACGCCGGCTTGCCGCCCCAATGGGATTTTAAAAAGACCCAAAAAATGGCAGCCCTGGCAGAACAGGCAATACAAAGCCCGGACTACAAAACCTTTTTGCAACAGATGTACGGCAACAAACCCAATCAATGGTCTTCCAGTCTAAAAGGTGTGGGTCGCTTGCGTTTTATCATTAACTGCTTTACCCGCATGCGTTACTGCGATGCCGAAGGCCGACTGGACTATGTGCATAGCGGCCCGCCAGGCTCACAACCGAAAAAATTACTGCCCTGGTTTGAAGTGCCTGGCCGTAAAAATGCCGATATGCGTATCGTTTTTGGTCACTGGTCAGCGCTTGGATATTACGAAGGCTCCAATTGTTACGGCATCGATACCGGCTGTCTCTGGGGCGGTCAATTGACCGCATTAAAACTCGGTGAGCAGGTTGAGCGCTTTAGTATAGATTGCCCTGGGGCTAAAAAACCCAAGCAATATCCACAAGCAGTGGCTGAGTGCTAAATGCCTACAACTATCTATTTATAAGCAGACTAAAGTTAGTATTTGCAATTTATTGAAAATACTATTTATTATATTTCCAGTTTTGATGTTTTGGCCGAACTCGTCTCGAGTTCGACTTCCCGCAGCGTAAGCTGCTCAACTTAAAAGCTGGAGAAATCAATGAATCTGATTATTGAATGGAATAATATTGCACTGGATGCGATTCGGGCCATTGGCAAACTACCGTTTAGTAGCGCTGACCGGGAGCGTGGTGGACCACCTCAGGTAGCCCGATCAATCGGCATCATTTATACGACAATTTATGATGCCTGGGCCGCCTATGACGATATTGCCAAAACCACACACAGCCCGACGCCACGGCGACCCGCCGCCCAACGCACTGATGCAAATCGCCGCAAAGCTGTCAGCCAGGCAGCCTATCGAGCCATAGCCGACCAATTTCCTCCCGCTATCTACCATGAGCCCTTTCGATCAGAATACGAATCGGCACTCAACACTAAACTCACAGCTGAAGGCATAACTATCGGCGATGCCAACACAAACACCAATAATCCCGTCGGCGTTGCCAATCTTGCGGCGAATGCTGTGTTAGCGTTTCGCCATGCTGACAATGCCAATCAGGCCGGGTTATACGCCGATACATCAGGCTATGCGCCGGTCAATAAACCTCTGGCAGTTCTGCTGCCGGCTGAGCCCGACGCCATTGACTTTCCTGGTCGCTGGCAGGCGTTGACTTATTTGAATGCCGACCACGAAGCGAAAACACCCAAATTTATAGCACCTCATTGGGGTGCGGTAAAACCCTTTGCTCTAACCAGCGGCAGCCAATTTAGACCAACAACTCCGCCGCAAAACCCGCTCAGTCAAGGTTATCTGGATCAGGCTAAACATGTGATTGATGTTCAGACCCGACTCACCCCGGAACACAAGGTGATTGCGGAATATTGGGCAGATGGCCCGAAATCGGAACTACCACCGGGCCATTGGACTGAGTTTGCTGCTTTTGTCGTGGACCGTGACAAACTTGATTTAGCCGCCTCGGTTAAACTTTACTTTGCCCTGGCCAATGCCATCTTCGATGCCAGTATCGCCACTTGGGATGCTAAACGGTTCTTTGATTATGTTCGTCCGGTGACAGCCATTCGGCATCTGTTCCGTGGCAAACTCATCAATGCCTGGGGCGGCGCAGGCAAGGGGACAATAGCCATTCCAGGTGAAAGCTGGCGACCGTTTCAAGTGCCTACCTTTCCAACGCCGCCTTTTTCTGAATTCACATCCGGGCACAGCGGATTTTCGATGGCGGCCGCAACAGTGCTGAAGAAATTTACCGGTAGCGACCGTTTCGGTTTCTTTTATTCTCAAGACGTTCCGCTCAAAGCGGATCCTACAGAGCAAGTAACAGATATTGTATTATCATGGCCGACATTCACCGGCGCTGCTCGCGAAGCTGGAGAATCGCGTTTGTATGGTGGAATTCACTTTTATGAAGGCAATGTCGTTGGCCTTGACATTGGCGAAAAAGTCGGTGCAGCGGCTTATGCCCGAGCCCAGGATTTATGGTCAGGCGCTTGAGTTAACAACGGATTATACCAATTCCAATAAGTTCTCAACCTAACCTTCTCCAATGGGAGAAAGTTAGGTTGAGGGTTCAAAATAAAAACTTATTGGGATTGGTATTACTTGTAAGGCAGGAGAGATTTGTTGTCGTAACGAAAAAGCCGGACTGGTTGGAATTAGACCCATCCAGCCCGGCTTTTTAAATTAGCTGATATAAAACTGCCGCATCATATCCAGCCCTTCATGCTCCAGATTATGGCAGTGGTAAAGGAATAAACCCTTGTAGTCCTGGAATGGCTTAGCGACTTCAACTTCTTCACCCGGCATTACCAAAACGGTATCTTTCCAGCCGCTATCGATAAAACCATCTTTAATCGTATCGTATCCGGGCGAGCCCATACTGGAAATTTTGCGGGACAAAATCTGGAATTGCTGGCCGTGCAGATGTATCGGGTGTGCCATGCTCATCATCATGCCGCTGCCCATACCTCCACCCATGCCACCCATGCCGCCCATTCCCCCCATGCCGCCGGACTTGGCTTCTTCTTTCTCCCCATGCTCC
>JABFRC010000257.1 GCA_013141375.1 Methylococcaceae bacterium
ATCCAATTCTTGGGGCGGCTGACTATAAGCTGGTGCATCACTGCAAAAATGGTCGTTCGGTGTATAGTTTTTGCATGTGCCCGGGCGGTACGGTGGTGGCGGCGACGTCGGAAGTCGGTCATGTCGTGACTAATGGCATGAGCCAATATTCCCGCAATGAACGTAACGCCAATAGCGGGATTGTGGTTGGCATTACGCCTGATGACTATCCTGGAAATCCATTGGCCGGCATTGATTTTCAACGTCAGTGGGAGGCACGCGCCTTCGTTTTAGGCGGCGAAACATACGATGCGCCGGGTCAATTGGTGGGTGATTTTTTGGCTAAGCGACCGTCCACTGCGTTGGGAACAGTACAGCCTTCCTATACGCCAGGCGTGCATCTTTGCGATTTGAGCACAGCCTTGCCTGATTACGCCATCGAAGCGATTCGTGAAGCATTGCCGGCGTTTGATAAAAAAATTAAAGGCTTTGCAATGGCTGATGCGGTGTTGACCGGTGTTGAAACCCGCACGTCTTCGCCAATACGCATCAAACGTAATGAACAATTTCAAAGCTTGAATACCAAAGGCTTGTATCCGGCAGGAGAAGGTGCGGGCTATGCTGGCGGGATTCTGTCGGCAGCTGTTGATGGCATTAAAGTGGCCGAAGCAGTTGCTTTGGATTTGCTTGGCAAGGTGGCCGATTAAGCGTTTACTGCTATGTTTGTTGGTAGTGTGTTATTTCAGCGTAATGATCAAGAGGGCGTCGTGGTGAATCAGAGTAAAAGCTACCTGCCTTTTCATACAATCTGCATTCTTTGCCTAATAGTGACTTTGCTTTCCGGCTGCGCGACCACCGAGCCGGAAACCAAGCTTAAAATAAAACCTGGCTCATCGGCGATTACGCCCACCGTCGATTACGCATTGCGTTTACAAGGCACGCCTTACCGATACGGCAAAGAGAGCCCTCAAGAAGGTTTCGATTGCAGTGGTTTTGTCAGGCATGTGTACGAGCACCAAGGCGTCTATTTACCGCGTACTGTGCAGGAAATGGCCGAATCGCTGACTCCGGTGCCCAAAAATCAGGCGCATCCCGGAGATCTCTTATTTTTTAATACGACCGGTAAGCCATTTTCTCATGTGGGCATTTTTGTCAAAGACGACAAGTTTGTGCATGCCCCCAGTCATCACAGCAGAGGCCGGGTTTCAATATCCAGTTTAAGAGACAACTATTGGGGAAAGCGCTTTATTGCTGTGCGCAGGCCTTAACTTTAATTAGATCACTCGTCTTTTTCACGATAAAACCACATTTGATAAACGCTGAGCAGAATCTGCAAGCCCATCGACAATCCCATTAATCCCCCGCTGGCAACGACAACATAAGCAAAAGCCGGATTGTATTTAGTGACCAACCAGGAGCTCACATCGACCAGCATTGCAATAAACGGAATGACCACTGCGACCCTTTTGACATAGACATTCAAATCGCACAGTAAAAAAATTCTGCCGATAAAATACAAAATGAAGGCAATTCCAAACAGGTGGATATGCGACACCCTGATCAGCCGCGGATAGGAAGCGCCCCCTTTATGAGCCACTTCAGCAACGCCGGTGTAATTGGTCAAATCCGGCAGCGAGGGATTGATGTCAGGTGAGTGACATAAAATGCAATCACGATTGAGTATTGGGGAAATTTTTTCAGCATAGCCCGGTTCATCTGCGCCATCTTGTATCCACTTTAGAATCACTTCCTTATCGCTTTTGTATTTCAGGTTGGGTTCCATGATGCCATTGATGGCAGATGCCAAGCGGGTTTGGCCGTTGGAACCGTGGTAGTTAATAATGACGTCATTTATCGAGAGTCCGGCTTGTCCATCGTGGCCTTGATGGGTGTAATAAAGGTTTGCCAAGGCCATCAAATAGCCCAGACCGATAGTTAGCAGGAATACGGTGTTTAAAATGCGTTCACTGATAGAGATGTCTCGAAATCGTGTGTAGCGTTCGACAGCCATTTTGTGGATCCTTGGATAATTGAGAATTGGTGGAGCTCTTATAATTTGCTGCGCATGCTTAGTGCCAGCTGCGGATAATCACTGATTAGAATATCCACTCCTAGCGCAAATGCTTTGTCCAGTTCTTCATTCGAGTTGCAGGTATAAGTCGCAATGACTTTGCCACTATTTCTTAGCAGGTCAATTGTTGTCTGGTCCAGGCTGGTAATCGGCAGGCAAAAGCCTTTCAAAAATGCATGTGATCGCATCAATTGGGATAAGTCAGAATGTTTATAGTGATCTGACATAAGATAAAAGAGTGGGAAATTATTAACCTCTTGATGAGCAAATTCTAAGCAAGACAGACTAAAAGAAGAGATAAATACATCATGCAGTGAGGGCGCGTTTAATATTGCCATTGTTTGCCGAATTTTAGTTTGCCGGCGTTGGGCAGATTCGCTATCAAAACTTTTAATTTCGATATTTAATTGGCAGCGATTGCCATAAGTTTTAATAAATTCCTGAAGGCTTAGCACCTTTTCAGGTAAGGCGCCCTGGCAACTGGTGTTGGCAAAATCCAAATGACTAAGTTGCTTAAAAGTGAAATCATCAACGCGCTTGCCTGGATGTCCCAATTTATCCAGATACCAGTCATGCCATAGCAATGGCACATTATCCGAACTAAGTTGTACGTCGGTTTCAATACCTTCGATCGGTGCAAGCAGCGCGCGAGTAAATGCCGCTCGGGAGTTTTCGGCAATACAAAGGCCTTGTTCAACAGCTTCTTTGTTAGCGCCGCGATGAGCGAATATTTGGTGTCGCTGAGATATTTCTTGGAGCATGTTGTTGTGTTCCTTTCAAGATAAAAAAATAGTTGGGCATTGTGAGTGATGGTTGCAACTTAGATTGTCAACAAATGGCTGATAAATTGTTTACCACAGAAGGCAATACTCAATGAATATCCAATTGCTTGATAGAGATGAATAATATTTGTTTATTTGCTCATTCCCGTCGTTTCCTAGAGCAGGCAATTGTTTGCTACTGACTTGTAGTATTAAAGCATTGCTTAAATGCCGATAATGAATTGATGTAACTCATAAGCTATTATTGATGATAAATTTGTAAAAATTAAATTCTGGTTATCTTTAGTTTGTCTGGGCTTGAAGTTTTATGGATAATGCGTGCACTATTTCACAAGTTTCAATGTAATAAGGTTTGATGAAATGTCGGATTTAATAAACAGCGGTATCGAGTTGATGATTGCAGGAATGGGCATTGTCTTTCTGTTTTTAGTCATGCTGGTGTTCGCAATCAATCTTATGTCGTCACTGGTACTGCGTTTTTTTCCTGACGTACCGATAGTGCCAAAAACCTCTGTACCGGATGTTGCTGATAAACAGGTGGTTGCTGCAATTACCGCAGCAGTGCATCAATATCGTCGGGATCATCAATAACACTTCACTATTTTAATCCCTACATCAGGACCCATAAGGTCTCTGATATAAAAAACCCACAAAGTTTCCAGGAGAGAGGCACACATGGCCACTGAAAATAAAAAGAAGAAAAAACCCTTGGGTATAACAGAAGTGGTGTTGCGTGATGCGCATCAATCCATTTTGGCTACACGCTTGCGCATAGAAGACATGCTGCCCATCTGCGAAAAAATCGATCAAATCGGTTATTGGTCTGTTGAATCATGGGGTGGAGCAACATTTGATGCCTGTATTCGTTATCTGGGTGAAGATCCCTGGGAAAGATTGCGTTTGTTGAAAGCGGCTATGCCAAATACGCCACAGCAAATGCTGCTGCGTGGTCAAAATCTGTTGGGCTATCGCCATTATGCTGACGATGTCGTTGATAAGTTTGTAGAGCGAGCCGCAATCAACGGCGTGGATGTATTCCGTGTTTTTGATGCGATGAATGATATGCGCAATATCGAACACGCTATAAAAGCCGTATTGCGCACTAATGCGCATGCCCAAGGTACGATCTCTTACACCACCAGTTCGGTTCACACCATTGATGTGTGGGTGGCGCTGGGTAAGCAAATTGAAGACATGGGTGCGCATTCTATTTGCATCAAGGACATGGCGGGTTTGCTTAAACCTTATGATGCTTTTGAGCTGGTGTCGCGCTTGAAAAAAAGCACCAAGATTCCAATACACATGCAGTGCCATGCAACCACCGGCCTGAGTGCGCCAAGTATTATCAAAGCCGCTGAAGCGGGCATTGATAACGTCGATACAGCGATTTCTTCATTAAGTATGACTTACGGTCATACCGCGACTGAAACTATCGTTGCGAGTTTGGAAGGCACTGAACGCGATACCGGACTGGATTTAGTCAAGCTGGAAGAGATTGCTCAATACTTTAGAGAAGTCCGTAAAAAATACGCCCAGTTTGAAGGCAGTTTAAAAGGTGTTGACGGCCGAATCTTGGTTTCTCAAGTG
>JABFRC010000371.1 GCA_013141375.1 Methylococcaceae bacterium
TGGACGCAACGTCTTCAGTAACCGGCAAACTGACACCTGCACATTCTTGTTTGAATACATTTTGTTGATGTAACGGTACAGGGTAATAAATCGCACAACCGATTTGTTTATCTTGCAGCGCTTTCAATACTTCATCCCGACGATCGCACAACAAGGTGTATTGGTGATAAACGTGTTCACCCAGGCCATCTTCGTAAGGCGTGGTCAGTGGTAAATCAGCCATCAACTGTGAATATAAATGCCCGACATGACGACGTTTTTGATTGTATTGATCAATGCGTTTCAGCTTGGCTCTCAAGATCACCGCCTGCATTTCATCAAGACGACTGTTGTAACCAATGACGTCATGATAGTAACGCACATCCGAACCATGATTACGCAACTGCTTAATCTTTGCTGCACTTTCGTCTGAATTAGTCGTCACCAAACCGCCATCACCGAATGCGCCCAGGTTTTTGCTTGGGAAAAAACTAAAACCGCTGGCATGACCTATTGCGCCGGTTTGTTTGCCATTGATCGTGGCACCAAATGACTGGCAGCAATCTTCAATTAACTTGAGATTGTGTTGCTCACACAGTTGCGCGATTTTGGTCATATCAGCCGGTTGACCAAACAGATGCACAGGCATTATTGCTTTAGTTTTTGGCGAAATCGCTTTGGCAATTGCTTCAGGTGAAATATTAAATGTCTTGGGATCAATATCCACAAACACAGGAATTGCGCCGACATATTTAATCGCTTCTGCGGTAGCGATAAAGGTAAATGCCGTAGTAATGACTTCATCACCAGCACCAATACCTTCGGCAATCAGCGCCAAATGCAGGGCATCAGTACCTGATGCCACACCGATGGCGTGTTTAACACCTAAATAACTGGCCGCTTCTTTTTCAAAAGCTTGAACATTCGGGCCCAAGATGAAGGAGCAATTTTCAATCGTTTCTGCCAGTCCACGCTCAATCTCGTCTTTAATTTCAGCGTATTGAGCCTTAAGGTTTACCATTGGTATCATGCTGTTATTGCCTTGTGTGAATCAAAAAAATAGGGTTGAAATCAGGCTTTGTCGCCTAATAATCGAGTAATTTGAATGGCCGTTTCCAGCGCTCTTCTGCCTGCTTCGCCGGAAACCAAGGGATTTTTTCCGGTATGGATGCAATCAACGAAATGTTTGATTTCTTCCAACAAGGCATCGCCGCTTTCAAATACGGATTCTTCGGTTTCAATTTCCGGAATGCCGGGAAACATTTCTTTAGAGCCGGTGTGGTGTTTGGTTAACACCCGATTTTGAAAATCGACTGAAATATAGGAACTGGGCCTGAACATGCGCATTTTGCGTTCCATTTTCAGACTAATGCGACTAGCGGTGACATTGGCAACACAGCCATTCTTGAAAGTCAGTCTGGCATTCGCGATATCTGTACCCTGAGTGAGTACTGGTGTGCCACTGGCATCAATGCGTTCAACTTCAGAATCTACCAGCGCAAGAATAATATCGATGTCATGAATCATTAGATCCAGCACAACGCTGACATCATTGGCGCGTGGGTTAAACGGGGACAAACGATGTGATTCGATGAATAAAGGTTTTTCTTCCTTGTCCAAGCCCAATACGGCCGGGTTAAATCGTTCCAGATGACCCACCTGCAAAGTCAAATTTTTCTCTTTGGCAATAGCGATCAATTCATCGGCTTCGGCAACCGTAACGGTAATGGGTTTTTCAACCAAAACGTGAGCGCCTGCATTTAGAAAATCTCTGGAGACAATATGATGCAGCGTTGTAGGCACCACAATGCTGACAGCATCAACCTTACCTAAAATATCGTGATAATCGGTAAAGGCTTGTGCGCCAAACTTTTCAGCAATAGCTTGTGCGGCAGCTTCATTGGTATCAACCACAGCAACCAACTCGCAATCAGGCAGCGAAGCATATTTTTCCGCGTGGAATTTACCCAGATATCCGGTGCCAACAACAGCGCATTTTAATTTATTCATCAGCTCTCTTAATGGTTAGTCCAATCTTTCAAATCAGCAGAAAAACCAAAAAGGCTTAAAACGCAAGCGCTTAACTGATCTGCGGTGTTTAAAGCCATATATTGTAATCTATTGGGTGCTATTCAGAAACTCTCTTGCAAGCCCGCAACGATGCTTGATTGAATACTGCTCGCTTGAAGCCAGACTTAGTTGAATCAACAGATTGGGTTTATTATACTGCCCCAGAGGTAAACGGCTTCGTTGAATCCAGCCGCAATCACAGCCAACTACCTATTTTCGCGAACAGCGAACAGTAAAAATTTACGGCAGTCTGTACGATGGCTTTAAGGGATACCCAGCTTCTTGAAGTTTAATAAGCTGGCAACTCACACATTAAACTGTAAACAGATACCAAGCAAAGTAAGGCTACCGAGATGACTGATGAGGACAAGGATGCTGCAGAAGATATTCGTCAAGCAGCCCATTCAATACTGAAGCAAGAAGTTACACACTTGCAATTGGTGCCCTCTGTTGCCGTTAAATTGTTGAAACTCACACATGATGACAATGCACGAGCAGACGACTTAACTCGCATCATCGAAACAGAACCAACTTTAGCGGCTAGAATCCTCAGGAATGTTAATTCAGCCGCTTTTTATCTGCCCAACAAAACCACCTCAATCAAGCGCGCCGTTAATATTTTAGGCTTTTCATCCGTTCGCCAGCTTGCGCTCAATTTGTTGTTTTATAACAGAATGATCAAGCATGACCCTAAGCAACAATTCAACCAGTTATTTTTTTGGCAACACTGCTTGTTTGTTGCTTCCTTGAGCCGAGCCATTGCCGTCGCCCTCAAACACCCAGATCCTGACTTGGTGTATACAGCCGGCCTTTTACATGACATCGGCAAAGTTGTTCTGGAGACTTATGGTCGAGTTACTTACAGTGACTTTATAGAATCTGCTGGCAACAATCGACAACTAACTGTCGATGATGAGCGAAGTTTCTTTGGCATTAGTCACACTGAAATTGGCCATGTCTTCTGCCTGGAATGGCAATTACCCGAAGCGATTAAGGCTGTCGTTGCATGCCATCACCAACAACCAGAGCATGATTCGCCATTTGCAGAATACAAGACCGAAATTGCCATCGTATCTTTCGCCAATTACATTGCTTGGGTACAAGGCATAGGTTCTATTCCCAACCATAGCCACCCTGCACTGCAACAAGCAGTATTGGAGACTATCAATATCGACAAACTGGACATTGAGCGATTATTACATCAAGTTGATATTGATATGGAAAATACCCGTGAGTTTTATGGCATTGAGTTCCCAAACTTGCACAAATTAAGAGCTACGCTGATCAAAGCTACAATCAGCCTTAGCCAATTGGGTACCAATAGCCCGGAACCAAAACCAACTAAGCGTTTATCAGCCAGCTTGACGGCACCCCATCAAAGTTTATATCCCGATGATTTTGTGCCAAAAACATTGGCGGCGATACAAAATGAATTCTCATTCGATCGCATTATCATGCTTATTTCTGATACCAAAAAGCGCAGTCTGATAGCCACGCATTGCTGGCCGCCAACTACCTTGTCCACACAGCTATTACCGGTTGAAATCGACATTCCGCAGATTTCCGGCAAATTGTTAACCTGTTTGCGCGATAAAAAAGCAGTGCTTATAAAAAGCAAATCAGATCCGCAAAATCCGTTCATTAAGTATTTTCAAGCAGCGGAATTTATCACCCTGCCTGTGTTACGCGACAATAGCCTGGTGGGATTACTGTACGCAGACAATGCAATCTCAAAAAAGCCCCTGCTTGAACATTTATTGGCTGACATCATGCCGATTGCAGACGAATTAGGCATCGCTTTGATCAATGCTCGGCAATACGACACAGAGAAAAAGCGCGCTCAGCTTGATCCACTTACTCAGCTTTACAACAAACGCATGATTGATCAGTTTTTAACGCAATTGTTCAATAACGACATTCGCACGCTGAATAAGACGGCGATCGGCTTTGTTGATGTTGATAAATTCAAGAAGTTCAATGATCTTTGCGGCCACCAAGCCGGCGACGACGCATTGCGGATTGTTGCAGACATACTACGAAGTCTCACACGCCCCACTGACTTTATCGGACGCTATGGCGGAGAAGAATTCTTGTTCGTACTGAAGAATACCGATGAATCCGGCGCTTTTGCTTACGCAGAGCGCATTAGAAAAGAAATTGAACGTCGAGGAAAAATACTCAGTCAACGATTTAACAACCATTTATTGACTGCCAGCATTGGAGTTGCAACCTATAAACCCAGCTTCACACATTACACGCAAATGATTGAAACTGCCGATCAGGCGATGTATCAAGCCAAAAAAGATGGCCGGAATCGAATAATTTTATTCTCTGATTAAGCCAATACCCATCGTGTCTATCTTTTAAGATTGATACTGATTCCCGCACCATCCATCGATTTCTTTTTATCTGCCTCTGGTTCCGGAGACATTATTAATTGCCCATCGAGCAGCAAAGTTCGCGGCGGTTTTGGCGTCGCGGTAAAAATACTATTGGGGGCAACCTCAATTGACGGACTCGGTGAAAATAGCAAAGGACTTTTTTCCAAATTTTCGATCGACAAGGATAAATCAAGTGCTTTTTGTTGCTCTTTATCCGCAGTAATTTGTGGTGCAGTAACTACTGTATTTTTAGGTTTATGTTTTTTACTGGCCCGCGATTGGCGTGGAACATCGACGTTGGCAATAGCAGAGTCTGTCGTTTTAGCAAAACCACTAGGCATGAATAACGCCATCGCTAAAGACATTAAAAACAAACACATTTTCCGGTAAGTTTTCATCCTCTCCCCTATAGATTAAAGCCTTTACTGGGCATCCTTTTTCTGTTTTTGGTTTGGCAAAAATGTAGCGACGTTATTTTGAATGTTCAGGAGGAATTATTTCAGCGGAAATTCTTCCGTGTTGTACGCAATTTGCGTAAGTCTCATCCGGGCTTGAAGAATCCCGTGCTTCTTGAAAGCATGCTCGGGAAACATTTAAATAATCCTCCGGATTTGCCTGAGTTGGCGGGTGACCTAATTGCTTCATGCATAAACCAAAGACATTTGAATCATTACCGATAGCCACATCGACAACGGTCATGCTTAAACCTGAGGGGACCTTAACAGAAACCTTACGCTCAGATGAGCGATAGCAGCTTGAAGCATCCAAGAAATAGCCGCCTTCATGTAAACCAAAATATGAATTGTTTGCTGCACAACTTTGCATTAGCAAAAAGATTATAAGTGCAGCAAATTTGATCATTTTAAACCCACTTTTCTAAGTTTTTGGAGGGTATATTTTCGATTTTAGATTCGCGGCCCCGCCTGGGTAAAATCAAAGCCATCATCGGCAACGATATATTTCTTAAAGTTGTCGACAAACATACCTGCCAGCTTTGCAGCCACCTCATCAAAATGCGCTTTATCGGTCCAAGCAAAACGTGGGTTTAATAAAGAATCTTCTACACCTGGCAATTGTTTTGGAATATTCAACCCGAAAAATGGCACCGTTTCAAATTCAGCGTTATTTATGCTGCCGTCAAGAATGGCATTAATACAGGCGCGAGTTGCTTTAATACTCATACGTTTGCCAATACCGTAGCCGCCACCAGCCCAACCGGTATTCACCAAATAAGCATTCACTCCATGTTGCTCCATCTTGTCGCCCAAGAGCTTGGCATAAACGGTCGGATGCAAGGGTAAGAAAGCTTCACCAAAACACGCGGAAAATGTCGCCTGTGGCTCGATGATGCCTCTTTCTGTTCCGGCAACCTTAGCAGTATACCCGGACAAAAAGTAATACATTGCCTGTTCTTTCGTTAATTTAGATACCGGTGGCAACACACCAAAAGCATCGCAACTTAAGAAAATAATATTTCTAGGCTGTCCGGCCGTCAGAGTTGATTCATGATTGTCGATGTGTTCGATTGGATAAGAAACTCGGGTATTTTCTGTCTTAGCACCATCAAAAAAGTCCACGACACCATCTTCGTCATACACCACATTCTCAAGTAAGGCATCGCGCTTGATGGCATTAAAAATTTCAGGTTCTGTTTCTGGTGTTAAGCCGATGCATTTTGCGTAACAACCGCCTTCAAAGTTAAACACACCGTGATCATTCCAACCATGCTCATCATCACCAATCAATTTGCGGTTAGCATCGGTAGACAGCGTGGTTTTACCCGTGCCTGACAAGCCGAAAAATAAGGCTACATCACCTTCCTTGCCGACATTTGCGCTGCAATGCATCGACAAAATACCTTCTAGCGGTAACCAATAATTCATCATCGTGAAGATGCCTTTCTTCATTTCGCCGCCGTACCAAGTACCACCGATAATGGCGATGTTTTTTTCGACGTTAAAAATACAAAAGACTTCAGAATTTAAGCCCTGTTTTTGCCATTTATCATTAGTCAGATTACTGGCGTTATAAACGCGAAAATCCGGAGCGAAGCTGTCTAATTGTTCGCCATTCGGGCGGATAAACATGTTCTTGACAAAATGGGATTGCCAAGCAAATTCAGTAATGAAGCGAACCGACTTACGCGTATCAGGATGCGCACCGCTAAAACCATCAGTAACATACACATCTTTACCGGAGAGATATTCGATGACGTCGCTATATAACTCATCGAAGATTTCAGGGGATACCGGCTTGTTAATACTACCCCAAGCGATGTGGTTGCTTGATGGCGTCTGCTGTACAAAAAATTTGTCTTTCGGCGATCGACCCGTAAATTTACCGGTATCCACCATCATGGTGCCGTTGCTGGAAACACGGCCTTCACTGTTGTGAAGTTCATGTTCGAAAAGATCATTGAAACTGATGTTGTGATAAACCTTACCAACACTATTCAGGCCCAAATTTTCTGCGCTCAATGCACTCATGACAGCTTCCTCGGATGGTTTAATCCCATCTCTAACTATATTACTAATCCAGCCGATTATCTCAACCGGCCACGTTTGTTCGTTATAGCGTAAAAACTTTTTACTGACAAGGCGCAGACATAAGCCACAACAGTAAATAATCACTGTGATATCGTTATTTGTAAGTAAATAGAAATCGCTGATTCCCGAATAAAAACAAAAAACGATGCCACATTCATCAATGTAAAGTTTTACCTGCCGCTATTTTACAGGGATACTACGCCACAGAGTCCAAATTTAATAAAATCTTACTCATTTCGTTAATTAAGAACACCATGACCTTATCGCTACACCACATTCCTTTTCAAGCCATGGGTTCACCCTGTGAAGTGCAATTATTTTCTGACGACAAACAGCATGCTCAAGCAATTGCTGATCTGGCCATTGCCGATGTTAGACGCATTGAAGCCCGCTATTCACGGTACCGAGAAGACAGCGTACTCTCGGAAATCAACAGAGTCGCGGCACAAGGTGGAGTAATAGCTACCGATGAAGAAACCGCGGCCTTGCTCAATTATGCCGACACCTGCTATCAACAAAGTAACGGATTGTTTGACATTACCTCAGGCGTGTTAAGACAAGCATGGGATTTTAAAGCCCAAACACTGCCTAAAAAAGCCGTCATCAAACAACTGTTAACTGTGGTTGGATGGAAAAAAGTACGGTTAACTCCTACCCAAATTGGCTTTAAACGCCCCGGCATGCAATTGGACTTTGGCGGCATCGCCAAAGAATACGCCGCCGATCGTGCAGCTGCTATCTGTTACCAACAAGGTATGCGACATGGTCTGGTTAACTTGGGCGGCGATATTAAAATTATTGGCCCGCATCCCGATGGCCAGCCCTGGCTAGTCGGTATAAGCCACCCTCGTAACCCTCAAGCAATATTGGCTAACCTGGAAGTCTATGCAGGCGCCATTGCCAGTAGCGGCGATTATGAGCGATGTATGATCGTCAATGGCAAGCGTTATAGCCACGTTCTAAATCCCAAAACCGGTTGGCCCGTCAATGGCTTAATAGGCGTTTCTGTCATTGCCGAACAATGCGTTATTGCCGGCAGCGCCTGCACAATTGCGATGCTCATGGAATGTCGTGGTCAAGAATGGCTGGGGGATTTAGGCTTACAACATATCTGGATGGACAAGGATGGCAAAGTGGGCGGGAAATTGTCTTAAGAAGTGGTTTATTTTTACTGTTCGAAAGTATGTGAGAAACAGATGTTTCCAGCACAACTCGCTTATTCCGGCTTAGAGAGCTACGGACTTAAAGAATATTCCGTTCAATTTCAAATGATGTAAGAGAAAGATTTGCCTTGAATATTTGAACATCTTTTAAATTATTTCCGAGAGCGTTTTTGATTTTTTTGATGTGAAGCGTAGTCGAAGCATGGACGGTATTCTACGTATTCACCCATTTGGTGAGCCACCTAAATCCCGTTCAACCCTTCGACCAGCTCAGGGCGAACGAAATTTAGATGGCTCGCCTGCTCAATTCTAGGATAACTCCATCACTCCTTCACCTTAATCACATCCGCCAAGCCCCGGTACAGTATTTCCGTGTCATACATGCCTTCGGCAAATACCGGCGGCACTTTGTAGGTGCCGGAGTTGAGCGGTTTTAAGCGGAATTCGAAGTATTTTTCGTCGCTGTCCAATGCGCCGAACAGCACTAAGCGATCTTCCTGTACATCGATGTAGTCGGGTTCCCACAGTGGTTTTTTGTCTATCGGCAGCGATTTTCGTGCGGCTAAGCCGTCTTCGCTGAGGTCGATTTCAAAGCCGCCGGGAATCAGCATGACCACGGCAAGATCTTTCATTTCATGGTCCGGATGTAGGGCCACACGGATATGCAGTTTGTCCTGCAAGCCGATCTGCTCGACTTTTTCGCCTTTTTCATTGAGCAACTGGCGATTGATGGTCAGTTTTTCGGTAATGGCTTTTGTCGGCGTTGAGCGGTCATAGCCGCGTTCGCTTAATTGGTAATACAGGTTCCAGGTGCCTTCGCCGCTGATTTCCAGCGGTCGGGTGGTCGGTGTCAGTGCTGCACTTTTGACGGATTTGCCTTGCAGCTCCAGTTGCGCAAGCGGCGTTCCGGCCATTACGGTGAAGGCTTTTTGCTGGTCCGTATCAAAGCGTGACCACAAACTGCCCAGGCCCAGCAAGGCCATGGAGCCGCGGTACGAATTCATCCGCTGTTTGACCAAATCCTGAGCCAGTTCGAGCAGATAGCGACCAAATTGCGGGTCTTTATTGTCGATCATTTCAGGAAGATGTTTGCCGACCAGATAAAGATACAGGCTCAGGTTTTCAGGACTATTTTGAATGTCACGCGGTAATTGCCCGGTCTTTTTCCACTGGCGTTGAAATTCGCCAAAATGGTTGTCGGCCTCTTTATCGAGATGATGCAATTTGTAAGCGGCACCGATAAAAAAACTTGCTCGGCTGCTCAGTGGAATAGCGCTGGCCTGGCTTTGAGATTGCAGTTCGGCTTCAAATGCACGCAAGCGTTCGGCGACATTCTGGCCATTGCGAGCCAGCAAATAAAACGCGTAGGCTTGGGCATCATGATTGTATTGTTGAGTTTGCTGGGACTGCGAATAGCCATCCGCAAAGGTCATGGCGCGGGTCAACATCGCCTCTTGCACCTTGTAACCACGTTCTCTGGCTTCCAGCAACAAATGGGTGGCGTACATGGAATAGAAGGGTTCGCCCTGGTCGGCAACGCTCCAATAGCCGAAACTCCCATCGTGCTTTTGGCGGGTTTGCAGAGTATGTATGCTGCGATCCAGCATCTTGTCGACATCAGCGGTTGATAGTCCAAGTTCAGGATTAGCACCCAACACCGCCGCCGGGAAGGCCTGACTGGTGATTTGCTCGGTGCAGCCGTAAGGATAGTTTTTCAGAAAATCGACAATGCCGCGCAGATAGGCCGACGGAGTGATGGAAACCGCCAGTTCGGCATTGCGCTGTTCATCGTAGAGCTCGCGTTGCAAATCCAGACTACGGGTTTTGCCTTTGCGCTGTTCCTCGATGGTCAATACGCCGCCCTGCAGCGTGGTGAGCAAAGGTTGCGATGGTCGTATGCTCATTTCCTCACTGTAACCGGCAGTTTTTCCACCGCCGGTGACTTCATAGCGCACGTTGATCGGCCCGAGTTTATCTTTAACGCGGGCATGAAAACGCACAGTCGCATCCTGGCCTTTCGCCAGTGTCAGGGTTTGCGGATTTGGCGAAAGCAATTCCAGTGTGTCGCTGGCCGCAACGCTGACTTGCAAAGGCTGATTGCCGGCGATGCCGCTATTGTTGGCAACCAATACACCCATATCAAATTCATCACCCGGTGCGGCTACCCAGGGTTGCTGAGGTTGAATCACATAAGCCTGGCTGGCAACCGTCTTGGTCACCGGCACAGCCAGTTTGCCAGGATTAACCGCAACGGCGATGATACGAATGCTGCCGTTAAAGTAGTCGGGCACGGGTATAGACTGCATATGTTCACCCGGCTGCGCGTCGATAATGCCGGACCAAAATGCCATCGGTGGCTTGTGCTTGCGGGCAAACGGATTTTTGTATTTACCCAGCATGGCGGCGTTTTCATCACCGCCCGGTGCCGACAGATTTTGCACCAAGGCAAAGTCCGGCAGAATCAAATCAAGAATCTGATGAGTGTTGACCTGCAATGCCCGTTTGCGGAAAAAATAATCCAGCGGCGTGGGGTTCTTGTAGTGGGCAAACTGCAAAATGCCTTCATCAACTGCGTACAGCACCAGCTTGGTTGGCTCTTTAACGCTGTAATGCACATCAAGATTTGTACCCGGCTGCACGGTTTCCGGAACGTTCAAGCTGATTTCCTGAGTAAAGCGCTGCTTGGAGATATTGAACGGCACCACACCATAGCTGAGCGGGCTCATGTAGATTTCCTTGGAATCCAGCGAGCGCACGAAGGCCACGGACAGATAGGCGTTGCCGCTGATGTTTTTCGGCAGGCTTATGCGGTGACTGGATGCCGTGGTGGTGGTCTTAAACCATTGGCTGGTCAGCACGCCGTCTTGTTCAACGGTGATCAAACCGGCACCGACGTAGGGGGCGACAATCTGCAGTTCTATGGTTTCTCCGGGTTCGTACTCTTTTTTATTCAAGGTTAAATTCAGTTCGGCATTGTGTTCGATGTTGCGCGAGACATTGCCTTCACCGGCGACCGTGTAATCGACACGATTCAACTCTTCGCCCTGAGCATTTTTAAAGATCACAAAGAACTGGCCGGGGATTTCACTTGGCAGCACAAAACCGCTTGCACCGTTGTTTAATGATACTGCCTGGGTTTTGCGCAGTTCCTGACGGCGTATGGATTGATATTGATACAGCCCGTCGTCACGTTTGACCAGGGTCGAGACATAGCGGTTTTCATAGATTTCCGCAGACAGGGTTTCAGCTTTACGCGGCTGAAAATCGGCACCCAAGGCCAGCAATTCCAGGCTGCGTTTGGTGTCTTTGGGGATGTAATCCAGGCTACCGTCGGCGCGGTAACCCAGCAAATAGGCTTGTCTTGAGACCAGCGTCGAGGCCATCGCAACCACGGAACGGCCCGAGCCTTTTTCAAAGCCTTCGCCCGCTAACGCGATTTCATAGACCGGTTCGGTGATCGCCGCTAACGGCAGATCAAAGGTGGCTTCGCCTTGGGCATTGGTCGTTACCTCGCCCAGTGTTTGGGGAATATCGGGAATATTTTCCACCACCGTTGGCCGAAAACGGTAGTCAGTGTAGCCCGGCACCAGACCAGCCCAGGGGCGTGCGGTTAGTTCCAGTTTGGCAATGTTACCTTCCGCAGGGGTGCCGAAAAGATTGCGTACCGTCACGCGCGCTTTGGCCGCATCGGGTACCAGCCAGCCTTTGGCGGGCGCTGTCGGAATGTCGGTTTTGACTTGCAAACGATCGGGTTGGAATTCTTCGACTCTGACGCTGGTGCTGCCCAATGACTTTTTATGTTTGTCGTTAATGATCAGCTCAATCCGGTAGCTGCCGGTTTTACCGCCGTCCGGACTGAGCCAGTTGATTTCTTCAAAACCTTCGGCACCGAAAGCCAGGGTATGACTCCAGACTTCCTGGTTTTCAGGGTCGGTAATGATGGCTTTTAACGGTAAGCCGGACGGTAATGCCGACCAGTCCCGTTTACGCAAAATAACGCCGATATGCACCTCGTCGCCGGGCCGGTAAATGCCGCGGTCGGAAAACAAATAAGCTTGCAGGCTGTCGGCATTGTCCCGCAGTCCATCGATGTCAAAGCGGGAAATATCCAGTTGCCGGTTGTCGCGGTTAAAGGGCAAGAATGACAAATCGCCGTCTTTTTCCGCCAGATAAACGGTAGGGGTTTTCTCGGCAGTCAGGCCTTCGGTGGTTGGAAAGCTGATTTTGCCTTGACTGTCGGTTTTGCCGGAAAAAAGCGCCACGCCGTTTTTACCCAACAGGGAAATTTGCGCATCGCTCACCGGCAATCCGGTACGGAAAGACATTACGAACACATCTTGCTGACCCTTGGTGCTGGTTTTGACAACCAAGCCCATATCGGTGAGCAGTACCAGGCGTTTATCTTGAGTTACACCGGCTGTTTCGCTGTCGTCGCTGTTTTCTTCAGAGCAGTTGTTTTCGTTTTCCGAGCTGTCCGATTGTTCGTCTGTTTGCTCGTCTTGTGTTTCGGAATCTGTACTTTCATCTGTGGCTTGTTCATCCTGAACTGCTTCCTCTTCGCTGTTATCGTTCTCAGTGTCGCTGTCTTTGCAGGTATCGGATTTTTTCTCCGCTACCGACAGGATAAATAGCCCGCGCGGTGGAAAGCCTTTGTCGCGAGTGAATTTGCCGAAATCTACCGTCAGGTAGTTACGCTCCATGGTTTTTCCGGGCGGCAAGGCCTCGTCGTATTCGAATTTCTCGGCAAAATGTTCGATGGGCAATTTGAATCTTGGGTTTTGAAAACTGCCGGATGTAAATTGCACGATGTGCTGCATGTTGTGCGGCAATACCCGTTGTAATTCCACATGGACGTTCTCGATGCCGCGTGCAGTCACACCGAGTTTTTTGTTACCGCTGAGACTGAGTAGTGCGCCTTCGTGGAGTATTTTCAGTTCGCGTTGGTTGGCACCCAGTTCCTTCAGAAAGCGGGCGTCTTGGTGCAAACGAAATCCGTCGATGCTTTCAATGCCTTTGTTGACTTTGATAAACAGCTGTTGATTTTCCGGCGCGGTAAACGTCAAATGCTGCATCGTTTTGTCTTCACTGCCGGAATCCCGCCATTTAACCGGCACGGATGTCGATAGTTTGATGACATCTGCATCTACCTGATTGGCGCTTTGCCATTCGGTGACATCTTTTTGTGTGCAAAATTCTGGTCGGGCTGGGTTTTCAATATGGCAATCCGGCAACAGATAGACTTCAACAGCTTTTTCAAGACCAGCCGCATCCTTAAGTGCGACATTGGTTTGCAGCATAATCAGGCGTTCCAGGCTGTCGTCTTCCTTAATCACGCTCTGCACGTCGAGTTCGGTGACTTGTAAATAATCAAGCGCGCTTGGAACGGAGAGGGTGCTGGAGGTTCTTAGAGCTGGCTCGCCTCCTGACGCGGCTGTAATTCCACTGTCGAGGTCAATCCTTATTTCGCTCGGTTTGTCTGCAATTTGGATCGGTACCGTTTTGACGTAAGCCAAACGGGGATTCTTTTCGTCGTAAGTTATTTCATAGGCAATCGAATCTTGAAACGATTTGGCAGGCAGTATCCGTGACCATGCCGATGTTTTCGCGGCAACACTGTCTTTTGATGGTGGATAGCTGAAATTTAAAGTGGCCGTGGCCCGTTTGATTTTCGGGTCAACCGGGTCGGTGTAGAGTTCAATGGAATAGATACTTGCCGACATATCCAGGGTTTTAAGGCTGGCGTTATAGTCCGGTTTGGTGAAAACCAATGCCGGAAAAACACTCGAAGCGACGGAGACTTCGTAAGTTGAACCGGGCTTAAACGCATCCTGGGATTTTGGTGTAAAAACCAAATCCGGACCTTCTGCGGATTCGCCATGCTTCCAGCTACCTTCGACTGCCGGACTCAAACTTATGCCACTTGTGACCAGTTCTCCGGCGTTGGTTTTTGTTGCCGATTCGGTTAACGACTCGCCGGTAAGACGGACATTGAGTTTGCCCTCATCCATACTGACTTCAATGCCATTCACGGTAGGCTTGGTGTTGGCATCGGGCTTATCCCAGTCGCCGCGAATCATATCCAATGTGCATTCAGCACCTTCTGCGAGCTCAGTTTGAGGGCGGGATTGATCGCGTGTTTGCAATTGCACGCTGCCTGAGTGAAGTTTGGCTGTAATTTTGGAATCTTCGCTGGGGCGTAATAACAAGTCGGTGGCGGCAGTGCTAAGCGTGCCTTGGTTGGCATAAATGGTAATCGCTGTGCCGTTGTCTAATGCAGCGGTAAACGACGGATTGACCAATGGATAATTGAATTCCACCAAAAATTCCAACGCGCGGCGCAATGGCGCATCGTCAGTCTCTTTCCAGCGACACTCTTTTCTCATTACCTGTAGTGGTGGGGTATGAAATTTCAAGTCGGATTGGCCGATCTTATAACCCGGATGCAGTTTTACGCCTACCAAGGAAATATTTAACGTTGTGTCGGGTTGTAAGGTTTGGTTGGTAGGCAAAAACACCAGCCGGGAAGGATCTTGCCAGCGCCATTGCCCCTCAATGGCAGGTTCAAGTTTAGGCGCGGCCTCTAGCAAAGGTTGTCCGCTGTCATCCGGCGGGGCTAATGCATCGGTAAAGTTAAGTACCAGAGTAGAGGTCCAGTGCTGGTGGTTTAACAGATAAACGCTAGGACGTGCGACTGTTTTTGTATCTTCCTTGCAGCCATTGAGTATTAATAAAAACACTAGGGTCAGTAAAACACTCAAAAAATCTTTACGCAGAACGTTTATCAACATCGACTTTTCCTGATAATCGGGTGGAATGCTCTGCCTGTCTTGAGTTTGTTCTAAACAAGAAAACTGACGTGGCATCTAAAATGCGCCATAGTCTAGTGCCAAAGCTTGACCACAGTCTTTATTTTTTACTAAGCGAGGAAGTGCAGTTATGCTAATGGCATGGTGCTTGGTTCAATTGAATTGACTTTGTTGGCAATGCCCAAACTGATATTTTTAGAAATCCACGTGGTTCAGGCATAGGTGTTGGATGCGGTACGCAGCAAAATCTCAAATTGTTCAGCAGGTATAGGTCTTGAAAATAAATAGCCTTGTCCATAATCACAACCTGCTGCAATTAACAAATTACGCTGTTCTATAGTTTCGACTCCCTCAGCTATTACCTTCATACCAAGCTTGTGCGCCATCACAATAATGGCTTCGCACAACACTAAATCATTTGAGTTCGGCTTTAGGTTTTTAACAAAAGACTGATCAATCTTCAAATAGTCAATGTCATAAAGTTTTAGGTATGCCAAAGACGAGTATCCAGTGCCGAAATCGTCGATCGCCACCTGAATGCCCACGTCCCTAAACAATAGCAGCTTGTCGTTGACAATCGATTTGCTGTCCAGTAACAAGCTTTCAGTAATTTCAATCACCACACTATTACCGGGTAAACCAAGCTTATCTAATTGCTCTATCCATCCGAGATATAACGCTTCATCATTATGAAATTGCACCGGCGATTTGTTAATACTGACTTGGAAATCCGGATGATATGACTCCCGCCAATTTTTAGCCTGTTTTAAAGCCTCATGGAACACCCAATCACCGATATCAATAATCCGCCCTGTATCCTCTGCTACGGCAATGAATTCGTCTGGACCGATTAATCCTAGATCTGGGTGCAACCAGCGAATTAATGCCTCCGCTTTACATATCCCACCATCTGTTAAATTAATAATAGGTTGGTAATGAATTTGAAATTGATTTTCGGCCAAAGCCAGCCGAAGATCGTTAGACAATTTCATACGATTCTGAGTTATTTCCCTCATCGAGGGCGTGTAATAGTTAAAGCGATTTCGACCTTGATGTTTTGCCGAATACATTGCCTGGTCTGCGTTCTTCTGCAATTCTTCAATGCTGGTTGCGTCCGTAGGGTAAAACGTGATGCCGATACTGGCTGAAATATAAAGCACTTCATTGCCCAGTTGAATTGGTCTTGCAAGCTTAAGCAGAATATCGTGAGCAATACGCTCGGCACTGATTGTATCGTCAAGCTCACTTAGAATAATGGTAAATTCATCACCGCCCAAGCGTGCAACGGTATCACTCTCTCTAACGCAGCTACTTAGGCGTTTTGCGACTTCCTTTAGTAGTTCATCGCCCATATCATGACCGAGAACGTCATTAATTTCCTTAAAACGGTCAAGATCGATAAACATAAGTGCCAACGACAATCCTGATCGGTGGGCTTTTTTAACTTCCTGGTTCAACCTGTCGCCAAACATGCTCCGATTCGGCAAACCGGTCAGTGGGTCAAAATTAGCTTGAGCCCATATGAGTTCGTCAGCACGTTTTTTATCCGTAATATCGGAAAACAGTGCAACTCTACGAAACGGTGAGCCATCATCGTTATAAATAGTGTTGATAGTCAGCCATTCAGCATACAAATCTCCATTTTTACGCTTGTTCCAAATCTCACCTTGCCAGTTGCCTTCAATATTAAGCTTATGCCACATGGCTTGATAGAAAATCCAATCATGCAATCCTGAGCTTAAAACTCGCGGCGTTTTACCGATCATTTCATCAAAGTGATATCCGGTCAGTTTAGTAAACGCTGGATTGATATTAATGATGACGCCTTTGGCATCTGTCACCATCATCGCCTCGCCGCTGTTCATATAAATCATTGACGCAAGTTGCATATCCTCCTCGATACGCTTACGTTCGGTAATATCTTCGATGATCAACCAAATATAACAGCCACCATCACCGTCAGTAATCAATACCGCATTTAGGCGTACTGGAATGCGCAAACCATCTCGATGGAAATATTCTTTTTCATAAGGCCCATATCGTCCGGAGCTTTCTAATTCTTGAAGTTGCAGTACATCCTGAACAAGAAAATCTTCAGGTGTTAACTCCGAATACGTCAATTGATTTAGTTCCTCAAGCGAATACCCGAGCATAACAAGTAATGCCATATTAGCCTCGATGAAGCGTCCATCCATCGCAGTTCTTGCTATGCCCAGCGGAGACATTTCAAACAAAGTCCGAAACTTTTCCTCACTAAGCCTAAGTGCTTCACCAGCATTTTTGTGGTCGGTGATGTTGCGACTCACACCAATCATCCCCAGCAAAATTCCTTGCTCGTCAAGATAAGGTGTTTTCAAGGTTTCCAGACATTCCATACGACCGTCAGGATAAAACACCCATTCTTCATTCTTCCTGGTTTGACCTGCCAACATAGCTTCCTTGTCATTGATACGGAAAACTTCTGCGGTTTCCGTATCGACAAAATCAAAATCAGTTTTGCCGACAATGTCGATTTCCTCTGCGCCGTAATACTCTTCAAAAGCCTTGTTACATCCCAAATACTCACTATCAATATTTTTAAGGAAAATCAGATCAGGAATGGTATCGAATAAGGTTCTAAGCAACGCTTTTTGGTTGCCGGTTTGGGCCTCTGTTCAGCAACCACTGCGACCGTTTCACCTTGAGAATTGACTACCACCAAATGACGTATTACGTCCTTCTGCATGCGCTGAACAGCATCGACTACCAATAGTTCCTGTGTAATAGTGGCTACCGGCGATGACATAATGTCGCGAATCATTGCTACGCCAACCTGATGTCTATACAAGCCCACCATATCTCGTTCTGTAACAATGCCTATCGGTACCAAGTCATCGACTACAACTGCGCAACTCACTCGACGACTGTTCATCATCCTGGCCGCATTTGCCACAAGCGTGTCGGGAGGCAACAGTAGAACGCTCGTATCCATAATTGAAGCTACAGTTCGTAATCCAATAAATTCCTCGACACCGGCGTTTCTACGGAAATCTGTCTCTGTGACAATACCTGCCAAGCGGCCCGATTCATCAACGACGACAAGATGACGAATACCATGTACTACAAACAAATGACATGCATCCCGAGAATAAGTATCCACAAGCACTGTGACCAACGAAGCACTCATGAACTCCGCAACAGCCTTTTCCAGCGACACACTCTGACTAAATAACCGCACCAAATCCCGTTCGGTCAAGATCCCAATAGGCAGGTCATTGTCACTGATAATCAGCGAACTAATGCGAAATTGGGACATTATTTCCGCACACTTAGCAATCGTGGTCTGTGGGGAAACCTGAATGACATTTTTAGTCATTAATTCGGCAATTGATTTATTCATTGTGGGCATCTGAAATATATTACAGGCAAACATAATAATATCTTTGGTAAGGTATTTTTATGTGTTTTTAGATCACTACTGACCGCACAAAATGTAAGCTTACTTGCTGATCCTGCTAATATTTAGCCTAGCCTATTAAATCATGCGCCGACTACAGAATAGATCACTGATAAAAAATATGGGATATATCGAACTCAGTCTCTCTCATAGAGAGACTCTACTCACAATTTATTTGGAGTATCCAGTAGATTGCTTAAGTTGCCACAAAATGCAATCCAGCCAGACTTTCTATCGACGATAACTGTAATAACCGTAAAAGCTGATATACAAATAACACAGCAGGGGTATAAAAAAAGCATGTTGAATACCTAAGTGATCAGCAACAGCCCCCTGCACTAACGGCAATATTGCACCGCCAACTATCGCCGCGCAAAGTATTCCGGAACCTTGCCCGGCATGCTTGCCCAGTCCTTGCAATGCCAGGGAAAAAATAGTCGGGAACATGATGGAGTTGCACAAACCAATGGCCAAAATTGTGACCATCGCCAAGATGCCACTTCCCAGCATGGTGGCCAACACCAAGCCCGCTGCCAGCAAGGCATTAAAGGCAAGAACCTTACCCGGATGCACTTTTTGCATCACCACCGCACCGGCAAAACGACCGACCATTGCCCCTCCCCAGTAAAACGACACATATTTGCCCGCTTCCTGTTCGGGCAATCCGGCAATGGCCGGTTCACCCAGAAAACTGACCAGAAAGCTGCCGATTGACACTTCCCCGCCGACGTAAGCAAAAATGGCAATGGCACCCAAGACCAGATGCGGATAGTGCCAGGCACTGGCAGCGTCATCCTCGGCATGTTCAGCAACATCTACCGAATCAGTTTTAATGTTTGGCAGTTTCAGTACCGCAAAAATAGCCGCCATAACAAACAAAACCGACGCCAGCAATAAATACGGATTTTGAACTGCAGCGGCTTCTGCAGCCTGATAGGCTGATAACTGGTCAACATTGAGAATTTTGATCTCCTCCGCGCTTTTGACTGCGGTGGACAATATGAATAACGCGCCCAGATACGGTGCAATCGTTGTACCCAGAGAGTTAAAGGCCTGGGTCATGGTCAATCGACTGGAGGCGGTTGCCGGATCGCCAAGCACTGTCACATAGGGATTAGCCGACACCTGCAATAAAGTAATGCCTGAGGCGAGTACAAAAAATGCCGTCAAAAACAACGGATAAGAATGCAGGCCAGCAGACGGATAAAACAATAAACAGCCACTTCCCGCTATCAAAAGGCCAACAATAATGCCGCCTTTGTAATTGATTTTTTCAACCAGATAACCTGCAGGCACCGACATCACAAAGTAGGCGGTAAAGAAGCAAAACTGGATCAACATTGCCTGGGTATAACTCAGGGTAAAAACCGCTTTTAAATGCGGAACCAAAATGTCGTTAAGACTGGTAATAAATCCCCACATGAAAAACAGTGAGGTCAACACGCTCAATGAACCCAAATAAGATGGCCTTGCGGCGGTTTGTTGATCGGTCATGAACTTAGCCTGTTATCCGTTTAGTTTTTTACCACGTTAAAATACGCCATTTCGTTACCGACCATCACCGTAAAAACCCCGGGTTCGACAATTCGCTTCATGTCGACACCGATAAACGACATATCCTGCGAGGTCAGCGTAAAGTGCAGGGTTTCTTGTTGACCCGGTTTTAATTCGATTTTCTTAAAGGCTTTCAGCTGTTTGTTTGGCCGGGTCACGGAAGCGGCAACGTCATTCAGATACACCAGCACCGTTTCCATGCCGGTGAGTGCGCCGGTGTTTTTAACATTCACACTCACATCAATACTCTCACCGAGAGCGACTTTTTCTTTGCTTAAGCGCAAACCGCCGGTTTCAAAAGTCGTATAACTCAAACCATGTCCAAAAGGATAAAGCGGCCGGTATTGATTGGACTCGAATGACTCAATGGGTTTGTAGTCATAAGGCACAATGTCATTGGTATTGCGAGGATAGGAAATCGGTAATTTGGCGCTGGGATTAACGTCGCCGTACAAAATATCGGCAAGCGCCGCACCGCCTTCCATGCCCGGCAAAAAGCCCAACAGCACGGCCTGTGACTTGTCAGCGATGTCGGTGATAATACGCGGCCGCCCACCCAAGGTTACCAACACAACCGGCTTACCTGTTGCAAATACGGCTTTCGCCAGATCGATCTGGTTTTGATTAAGGTTTAAGGTTTCAATATTGCCAAGCGTTTCGGTATAGGTTTGCTCACCCAATGCCAGCACCACCACATCATGATTGTGTGCTTCGGCTGCCGCCAATTCAACGTTGACCTCATCGGTATATTCATTGCCACTGACCAAGGTGACTTTACTTCCGGTTTTTTGCTGAATGGCCTTGAATAACGTCGGTTTGTCTTTCGGATAAAGCGCTTCGGTGGCGCCCTGCCACGTCAAAGTCCAGCCACCATTCATCACTTTTAGCAGATTAGCCGTAGGTCCGGTCACTAGAACGCTCGCCTGTTTGCTCAAAGGCAGCATGTGATTATCGTTTTTAGCCAGTATGATCGATTCACGGGCAGCTTGTTGGTTGACCGCATTCGCCTCTTCTGTCGAGAAGTTCCCTTCAATGGCCAATGCAGGCTGATTGCTCTCGAATAAGCCGGATTGATATTTGACTTTCAGTATCCGCGATACTGCTTCATTAATTCTGGAAACTGGTACTTCGCCGCTTTTAACCAGGTCCAGCAGCAAATCATAGAAAGAATAATCAAAGGGCACCATGCTCATATCAACACCGGCCATAACCGCAATTTTTACCGCTTCCCTGGGTGTTGCCGCCATTTTGTCACGCGTGTACAGCCGTTCAATATCGGCCCAATCGGAAACAGTGAAGCCTTTAAATCCGAGTTCACCACGCAGAATAGTTGTGAGGTATTGATAATTGGCATGACCGGGAATGCCATCAACTTCGGCGGAATTGATCATCACCGTCGGCGCACCGGCCTTGATACCGGCTTCGAAGGTCGGTAAAAAATACTCCCGTAGCATGCGCTCCCCAATCCAGGCCGGAGTACGATCCTTGCCGTTGAGCGGATAACTGTAACCGACATAATGCTTTAGAGCGGTCGGGGCTTTATTGGCGGCAGAAAAGTCATCGCCTTGATGACCTTTGATGTAAGCGCTACCCAGTGTTACCGCTAAGTGTACATCTTCACCATAGGTCTCCCACAAACGTGGCCAAAGCGGCTGACGGCCGATGTCCATCACCGGCATAAAATTCCAGTCCTGACCGGAGGCCTTCACCTCGCGAGCGGTAATTTCGCCTTCTTTAAACGCCAGTTCGGGATTAAAGGTTGCGGCCATATTGATAGCCTGGGGAAACAGCACCGCATTTTCCGTATAGTTTGCACCATGT
>JABFRC010000020.1 GCA_013141375.1 Methylococcaceae bacterium
GCATTGGTTGGATCAGCGACAAAAACGGAATTGGCTGCATCAACCGATGTCAGTCTATGAAGTGCATCTTGGCTCCTGGCAGCGCGATAAGCTTGGCAATTTCCTGAACTACCGAGAAATCGCTCATCAACTGGTTAGCTATGTCAAGGAAATGGGTTTCACCCATATTGAACTTCTGCCGATTACTGAACATCCTTTTGATGGCTCATGGGGCTACCAAACCACCGGCTACTTTGCACCTAGCAGTCGCTTTGGACATCCGGATGATTTCCGCTATTTTGTAGATACCTGTCACCAAAACGACATTGGTGTAATTCTGGACTGGGTGCCTGCACATTTTCCAAAAGACGCCTTTGCGCTGGCCCGTTTTGACGGCAGCGCCTTATATGAACACGAAGATCCGCGCAAAGGCGAACATCGTGACTGGGGCACGTTGATTTATAATTTTGGTCGCAATGAAGTCAAAAACTTCTTGCTGTCCAGCGCGATTTTTTGGCTGGAAGAGTTTCATTTGGATGGTTTACGGGTCGATGCAGTGGCATCCATGCTTTATCTGGATTATTCCCGAGAAGATAACGACTGGATTCCCAATCAATACGGCGGCAATGAAAACCTTGAAGCCATTGATTTTCTCCGCGAACTGAACGCAGTTACACACGACCAACAGCCTGGTACCGTGATCATGGCCGAAGAATCCACGTCCTGGCCACAAGTCACCCGCCCAACCTGGACCGGCGGCCTTGGCTTTTCAATGAAGTGGAACATGGGCTGGATGCATGACATTTTGGCATACATGCAGCAAGAACCTGTCCATCGTAAATATCATCACGACCAACTAACCTTCGGCATGCTGTACGCCTTCACGGAAAATTTTGTGTTGCCATTTTCACATGACGAAGTGGTACATGGTAAAGGCTCTTTACTGAATAAAATGCCGGGCGATGAATGGCAACGCTTTGCAAACCTTAGACTTTTGTACACATTGATGTACACCTATCCAGGCAAAAAGTTGTTGTTTATGGGCTGCGAATTTGGTCAGGGCACCGAGTGGAATTTCAACAAGGCGCTTGATTGGTATGTTCTGGATTATCCATACCATAAGGGTTTGCAAACCTTGGTCAAAGATCTTAATCACCTGCAAAAATCGCATCCGGCATTGTATCAATATGATTTTGAATACAAGGGCTTTGAATGGATAGATTGCCACGATGTTCAGCAATCCATCATCAGTTACCGCAGAAAAAGTGATCACGAAGAGCTGATTGTGATCCTGAACTTCACTCCTGTTGTCAGAGAGGATTACCGTATCGGCGTTCCTGAAGCCGGGACTTATCATGAAGTTTTTAACTCAGACTCCAGCTATTACGCGGGAAGCAATACAGGTAATGGGGTGGTCTTATCGGAGCCGGTGGCATGGATGAATCAGCTGCACTCGGTGAATCTGACTATTCCACCGCTCGGAGCCGTGATTCTAAAGCGCTAAACGATCACTAAAAAGAATACTATGAAAAAAATACTCTTTGTTAGCAGCGAGGCGCACCCGTTTATTAAAACGGGTGGTCTCGGTGATGTTGCCGGTAGTTTGCCAAAAGCCTTGGCTGAATTAGGTCAAGAAGTTCGCTTAATTCTGCCTAACTACAAGGCGATAAAGACATTTGGGGAACTGCATTTTCTGTCCTCGTTGCGGGTAGATAATATGTCAGTCAACATCTTTGAAACACAATTACCGGATAGCAATGTCAAAGTGTGGTTGATTGATCAGCCGGAATATTTTGGCCTTGCCGGCAATCCCTATCTTGATGAAGCCGGAAATGATTGGAGCAATAACGCCGAGCGCTTTGCTTTGTTTTGCCGGATAACGGTTGAAATTGCGATGGACAGAGCCCATTTGAACTGGCGAGCCGATATTGTGCATTGCAACGATTGGCAAACCGGTCTAGTGCCTGCGCTTTTATCATTCGAGCAAAACCGACCAGCCAGTGTTTTTACGATTCATAACTTGGCTTATCAAGGTTTGTTTCCAGCCAATAAATTTTATAGTTTGAATCTGCCGGGTCGACTTTGGTATCCCGATGGTGTGGAATTTCACGGCATGCTGTCCTTCATCAAAGGCGGCTTGGTTTATGCCGACAGAATCACCACAGTGAGCCATACCTACGCCCAGGAAATTCAAACACCTGAATTAGGTTACAACCTGGACGGTCTGCTGACGTATCGTAATAATTCATTATTCGGCATTATCAACGGGATTGATACGGATCAATGGAATCCGGCAACGGACAATTACATCGCTGAACATTACGATGTTAATTCAATCGACAAAAAAGCTGTCAATAAAGCATCCTTGCAGCAACGACTCGGCTTGCCTGTTGATGATTCAATTCCGGTATTCGGCTTGATTAGCCGTTTGGTTGAGCAAAAAGGCATTGATTTACTGCTGGATTATTTGCCTGAGCTATTTGCCATGCCGGTGCAATTTGCGTTGCTCGGCAGTGGCGATCATGCCTTTGAAAATCAGCTGCAAGCCCTTGCAGCGGCATACCCGGAAAAACTCTCTGTCACCATCGGTTATAACGAAGGCCTGGCACATAGCATTGAGGCCGGTGCCGATATTTTTCTGATGCCATCTCGATTCGAGCCTTGCGGTATGAATCAGATGTACAGTCAGCGTTATGGAACCATTCCCATTGTCAGACAAACCGGCGGCTTGGCGGATACCGTTCAAGATGCCTTGCCTGAAACGATCGCCAATCACACTGCCAGTGGCGTAGTCTTCAATGAAGCCAATCCGGGCTCTCTTTTTGAAGCAATAAAGCGGGCATTATTGCTGTACCAAAACAAAGACGCCTGGCGTAAATTGCAGGTTCAAGGAATGAGTAAGGATTTCTCCTGGCAACAAAGTGCCAAACAATATCTGTCTCTATACGAAGGTATTTGAAATGCAAAACGGTTGGGATTCTGGCTTGTTATATAAAAACGAACTGTTAACGCCTTACTCACGATAGACCATAACTGTGTCATTCTTCTTAATCATCGAGATATGAAAAAAATCCTGCTTTCTTTTCTAGCCGTTATCTTGATTTTTGAAGAATGGCTTTGGGATATTTTGACCGCACTGGGTCATTCCTTAGTTAAATGGTTGCACTTACAATCACTTGAACAATGGCTGATGCAAACTTCACCACCAGTTGCATTGGCGACATTCAGCATTCCGCTACTGATTGTTACGCCACTGAATCTTTTTGCACTGAGTTTGCTGGCCAATGGCCTGATTTTGCAGGGAGTTTTTCTGGAGTTACTGGCTAAATTGCTGGGTACTTTATTGGTATCTCGAGTATTTGCCCTCACTAAGCCGCAACTATTAAGCTATGCCGTCATCAAAATTGTTTACACAAGGATTACTGGCTGGCTGCATTGGGCTCATCAGCGCATTATTGATACTGATATTTATCGCTGGTCGAAGCAGTTTAAAGCCGAAGCAAAGGCGCATTTCGCCGCTTGGTTTCAATAAGTAATTTCAAACGCTAAAACGAAAAAACTCCCAAGGATAATAATCCTTGGGAGTTTTTAAGTCAGTTGTTTAGGCTGGATTGGGAAGATTGTCACTCGCATGACAGATGTCCGGCATTCCCCTCTTTACGATTTCTGTTAACGTTACTAGCAATAGCCGCTGTCGCGAATAAAGCAGATGAAATAATAAATTCGCCTGACACAAATCCAAGCAAGCCAGTGGCAAATACAGTGCCCGTCAAAATATCTTTATACATATCGTTCATGATTTATTCCTCATTAAAAGTTAAACCGCTTAATCTAAACGGCGAGTTAACTATAAAGAAGTATTAAATCATTAACAATATCACTATAACTTTACGAATTGTTTCTCAAAACAATACTAATCATTCAGAATCCATTCAGCCCGACCCGTGTAAAAATCAAAATCGAATTAGCACTTTGCTAACAATTGTGCGACAGGCTTTTAACAAAGAACAACATAATTCGAATTTACAGGGGGACAAGATGAAAAACCACATCAAATTTTTTACAATCATACTGGTCGTTTTCAGTATGTGTAGTCAAAGCCTCTGGGCAGACCGACATGGTGGCTGGCACGATCACGACGACGGCTATCGGGGTGGATATAGAGGAGGTTATGGTCGACCTGGTTTTGGTTTTTATTTCGGCGCACCACTTTTTCCTTCGCCGTTCTACCGCTATCCGTATCAAACTCCTTATTATCCCCCAGCTATTATCACCGTACCGGCAAGGCCTCCAGTTTATATTCAGCAAGCTCCGCCACCTGTCATTGAACAATATCCCGCCGGTTATTGGTATTACTGTTACAGACCTGAGGGCTATTATCCCTATATACGAGAATGTCCAAGTGGCTGGCAACAAGTCGATCCAACGCCGCCTGAATCACGCTGAGGAATATAATAATGTATCGATTACATAAATTTTTTTCGACCGGCCTGATCATGGCGATAACAGGCTGTGCCAGCTTACCAAGCGGACCAAGCGTTATGGTGCTACCTGGTACAGGTCAATCCTTCGATCAGTTTCGAAATGACGACAGCATTTGTCAGCAATTTGCGCTGGCTCAAGTCGGTGGTACTTCACCCAACCAATCAGCCATTGATAGCGGAGTGACAAGTGCAGTTGTCGGCACAGCGCTGGGTGCGGCTGCAGGTGCGGCTATTGGCGGCGGGGGTGGAGCGGCGATAGGCGCTGGCACAGGTTTAGTGGCAGGAAGCCTAGTAGGCAACAATGCCGCCAACAGTTCTATGGTTGCATCTCAGGATCATTTTGATAATGCATACATTCAGTGCATGTATGCCAAAGGCCATCAAGTGCCTGTCTCCGGACAATTTACGGACACTTCACCTCAATATGGAGGACCACCAATTGCAGATATTCCGCCTCCACCGCCTGGATCACCGCCACCACCGCCGGTGAGATAGGGTTTCTTCGAATAAAAAACGTTGATATGTCATGTAAGATATCGCCATCAAAATGACAAAGACACTACAAATGAGCAATAACAAACCCTCAACACCGGCCTTACTCGCGGAAATAGTCGCCAACAATGAAGGCATCAAAAGTTTAAGACGTGAAATTCATGCCCATCCTGAGCTGTGTTATGAAGAGTTTCGCACTGCCGATCTGGTCGCTGCAAAATTGGCGGAATGGGATATTCCTCATCATCGAGGACTCGGCAAAACCGGCGTAGTCGGTATTATTAAGCATGGCAACTCAAATCAAGCGATTGGTCTGCGAGCTGACATGGATGCATTACCGATGCATGAGCAAAACCAGTTTGCACATGCTTCTTGTTATCCCGGCAAAATGCACGGCTGCGGCCATGATGGGCATACCGCAATGCTGTTATCGGCTGCGCAATATCTGGCAGAACATAGACATTTCGACGGCACCGTTTATCTGATTTTTCAGCCCGCTGAAGAAGGCGGTGGCGGTGCTGATGCGATGATCAAGGACGGCTTGTTTGAGTTATTTCCGATGCAGGCGGTCTATGGCATGCACAACTGGCCCGAATTGGCGGCCGGAACATTTGCCGTCAGCACCGGACCGGTCATGGCATCGTTGAATAATTTTCGCATCATTATTCGAGGCAAAGGTTGCCATGCTGCGCTGCCGCATCTTGGGCTGGATCCGGTACCGGTGGCTGCACAACTGATCATGGCCTATCAAACTATTTTGACGCGCAATGCCAATCCGCTGGATGCCGGACTATTGTCCGTCACTCAGGTGCATGCCGGTGAAGCAACCAATATTATCGCCGATACCTGTGAACTTGCCGGCACAGTACGCGCCTTTTCTGATGACTTATTGAATTTAGTCGAACAACGCATGCATGAAATCACCCGGCACATTTGTCTGGCACATGGCATGGACTGCGACATTGAGTTTACCCGCAATTATCCCGCCACCGTCAACCACGAACAACCTGTCAATGTGGCAAGAAGAGTGATGGCAGGCATTGTCGGCGACGAGCATGTACTAAAACAACAACCGACTATGGGCGCTGAAGATTTTGCTTTTATGCTAAAAACCATTCCCGGTTGTTACTGTTTTATCGGCAATGGCGAGGGCGATCATCGCAGCATTGGCCATGGCGCAGGGCCATGTACCTTGCACAATACCAGTTATGATTTTAATGATGATATTTTGGCGCTTGGCGCAACTTACTGGGTAAAGCTGGTTGAAGAACTACTTGCCTTGCCAAAGTGAAAATTAAACCAAAGTAAAATCATTAACCGTTAAGTTACCAGTCAGTATTAAAAACTCCACTTGGGCAGTTGAGCCCGTGCCATCAGAGTCGTAATACACCTTACCTGTGGCAGTATCGTAGATGATATGGTCATTGTTATCTTTTGCTACAGTGCCCTTAATGAAAAAGTCACTGCTCAATTTACCCGCGCCACCCGCCGCACTGAACACACTGGTACTGAGATAAATTTTATCCTGACCCGACGTGAAATCAGTAATCGTATCGACATTGGTCAGCTTATTGAGGGTTGAATTAAATATAAAAACATCATCACCTGCCCCGCCAGTTAGCGTGTCCTTACCATCACGCCCCAAAAGCTGGTCATTGCCTTTACCGCCAATCAATTCATCATCACCCGCCAAGCCGTCAATGACATTTCCAGCATCATTGCCGACCAGTTTATTGGCTAATTCATTGCCCTTGAAATTAAGCCTGCTCTTACCTGTGCCGCCGGCATTAATGTTTTCGATATTTTTATCTAAGGTGATTGTGACGGCCAATAAATTAGTCGACGCACCTAACAACTGAATGGTGTCAATCCCGGCATTGCTATTTTCAGTGAAATCATCTTCAAGGGCGCCAGCAGCCGTCAATTCAATATTGTAAGTGTCATTACCTAAGCCGCCTTGCAGATCATCAATACCGATCCCGCCATTTAATATGTCATCGCCAGCACCACCTATCAAGGTATCGTCGCCCGCTGCGCCATTTAGGAAGTTACTGGCAGCATTGCCGGTGATGATATTGTCCAATTCGTTGCCAGTCATATTCAACGCCCCATCCATTAGGGTAACGTTTTCAAGATTGCTCGACAGGGTATAGTCATCCAGCGCCGTCATCACAGTATCGATACCATCGCTATCAACAATACTGTCGCCTAAGCTATCGACCACATAGGTATCATTGCCTTTACCGCCAATGAGGATGTCCTCGCCCTCGCCACCGTCCAAGATGTCATTTTTATCGGTGCCGATTAAGCTATTATTGCCGGCGTTGCCGATAAGGGTTAAAGCCGTCAATACTGAAGACGCATCAATATTGATTGCAAGCGTGCCCGTTGTGTCAGCGGCAAGCTTGATGCCGGTACCAATAACTACTTTTTCGATACCAGTATCGTCTGCGAACAAAACAAGGGTACTAGCTTCAGTTGTGTCAAAACGCACTTCATCTATTCCCGCCGTGTCTTTAATTTCTCCCTTATTTTTGTGATCGTTCGCGGTATTAATGAGATAAATATCATTACCAGCGGCACCGTTGAGCGTGTCATCTCCCGCACCACCTTCAATGATATTGTTGGCGCTGTTACCGATAATAATATTATTGAATTTATTACCCGTTCCTCTTATTCCGCCTTTAATTAAAGTCAGGTTTTCAATGTCATCGCCCAGGGTATAGTCATCCAGTGAGGAGTTGACGGTATCGGTGCCACTGCCCTCAGTTATCTTATCGCCATGATTATCGACCAGATAAGTGTCATCGCCGTCCCCGCCAATCAAAAAATCGGCACCTGCGCCACCATCCAGTATGTCGTTGTATATGGTGCCGCCTAATATGTTAATCGCCGCATTGCCAACGATAGTCAGGGCGTTTTTGACCTTAGAGGCATCAATATTAAGAGCTAACTTACTGGCATTGATAACAACTCGTTCAATGCCGGTATCGCCAGCGTAAAGAATTAAGGTATCTGTCGGTGCTAACGAAGTGCCGTCGAAACGGACTTCATCAATATCACCCACTGCACTGCCGGTATCAGCAATTTCGGCCTGGCTATGCTCTATGGATGAATTTATCAAATAAGTATCGCTGCCAGTACCACCATTGAGGGTATCGACACCCGCCCCACCGTTCAAAACATTATTGCCTGAATTACCCAGGAGATTATTACTCAGTGCATTGCCCGTGGCATCGATATTAGCTGTACCGGTAAGCATAAGGTTTTCAATATTGCCACCATTGATGCCCTTTTTTCCATCCGTATCTACCAAACTGTAACTGACACTGCTCTTAACCGTATCGATACCTTCGTCAGAAAGCTCTATTAACTTGTCGGTTTTGCTGTTGATGATATAGATGTCATCGCCCAGACCGCCAATCAGCGTATCTGTACCCTTGCCGCCATCGAGAGTATCGTTGCCTGCCAGAGCATTAAGAACATTGGTTCCGGCATTGCCAATAATCACATTGTCCTGCTCATTGGCGGTTGCGGTGAGTTTCGAACTACCTATTAGGGTAAGATTCTCAAATGTGCTGCCAAGCACATAATTGTTGAGCGAGGTTTTGACGGTATCAATCCCTTCGTTTGGGTTTTCGGTAATCTGATCGGCTATGTTATCGACGACATAGGTATCATCGCCCAGGCCACCCGACAAAATATCGGCACCTTTGCCGCCATCAAGAGTGTCATTGCCGTTGCCTGCATTGAGCGTATCACTACCGGCAAAGCCAAGCAGCACATCGTCAAACTGACTTCCGGTGATACTGTCATTACCCGCCATATTGCTGCTGTTGATGCCATTGTAAAAATTAATCTTACTGAGCAACGCAGACAGACTACCGGCTTTGGTAATCGTATCTTCACGACTCCAAAAGTCGTTACCCGTAGAGTTTTTAAGCGTAAGCACCAAAGTGCCCACAGCTAAAGTCGGTGCAATCACAAAACCGGCCACGGCATTTCCGGAAAGCTGTAACTTATCTCCGAAGCTAAAATAAAGATGTCCCGATGCAGGCGTGGTTAACCTGGCATCGCCACTGACATCTGATTCAATTTTAGACCGACTGAATGTGCGGTGACCGTTAATGGTCATATCAAATGCCTGAAATGCAGTAACAGTGGCCATGGTGAGTACTCCTGATTGGGTATGTGTAACTTAAGGGAATCTCTAAATTTGCACTTCGACAATCTCAGTGCGAACGTATCTTGTTAAATCATTTACTTATCCGTTCGTACTGAGCCTGTCGAAGCATGAATGGATGATTTTAGAGGTACCCTTAACTATTCAATAAGGCGACTTAGACTCGCAAACTCGCTTAAAGTCAGGGTTTCTGCGCGCGCAGTTGGGTCAATACCTAAATCAATAATACTCTGTTCGTCGATCAGTGTTTTTAATGAATTACGCAAAGTCTTACGTCGTTGTGAGAATGCTCCGGTAACCACTTTGTTTAACTTGGCAATATCATCCACTTGCACTGGCGGTTGTAAAAAAGGCACCAGCTTAACAATGGCAGACGTCACTTGTGGCGCGGGCTCAAAGCTTTCCGGCGGCACTTCAAACAGCATTTCCGTTGCACAGTAGTACTGCATCATCACGCTGAGACGACCATATTTTTTGCTGCCGGGTTCGGCGCAAATACGATCGACGACTTCCTTTTGCAGCATGAAATGCATGTCTTCAATGATGGCGGCATTTTCCAGCAAATGAAACATCAGCGGTGTCGAAATGTTATAGGGCAAATTACCGATGACTCTGAGTTTTTCACCGTTTGTCACCAGCGTTGAAAAGTCAAAGCGCAAGGCATCGGCACTATGAATTTGCAGTCGCGGGTGATCACTAAATTTCTTTTTAAGCAAACTGACCAAATCCCTATCCAGCTCAACCACATCAAGTCTCACGCCTTCATCAAGCAAGGGCACGGTTAACGCACCCTGTCCCGGACCTATTTCAACCCAGTGTTGGTCAGCTTGCGCCTGAATGCTGGAAATAATGTGATAAATAATGTTGTGGTCATGCAAAAAGTTCTGACCGAAGCGTTTACGCGGCGTATGCGACATTTTATTAATTAGTTGAAGAAGTCATGGTTAATGCGGTTTGCAAGGCATACTGCAAACTACTGATACTCGCTCTGCCAGTTCCGGCAAGATCAAGCGCGGTGCCGTGATCGACAGACGTGCGCACGATGGGTAAACCCAGCGTGATGTTAACGGCCTGGCCAAAGCCTTTATATTTAAGCACTGGCAGGCCCTGGTCATGATACATCGCCAAGACCGCGTCGGCGGATTCCAAATACTTGGGAGTAAACAAGGTATCGGCAGGTAATGGCCCGATTAAATTAACGCCCTGCTTGCGAAAACTTTCCAATACCGGCTCGATAATCTCGATTTCTTCTCTGCCTAAATGACCGCCTTCACCCGCATGCGGATTGAGGCCACAGACCAAAATAGCCGGCTTTTCGATGCCAAACCGTATACGCAAATCCCGATCAAGCGTATTAATAACAGCCCGTAAACGAGCATGGGTAATGGCGCCACTAACGTCGGATAATGGTAAATGCGTTGTTACCAAAGCTACGCGCAATCCTGGCGTGGCCAGCATCATCACCGGATGGCCACCAGTCATTTCAGCAATAAATTCAGTGTGTCCGCTGAAGGCAAAACCGGCATCGTTAATCACGCCCTTATGTACTGGCCCGGTCACCATGCCATCAAACAAGCCATCCAAACAGCCCTTGACGGCCTTGGTCAGGGACTTTAAGACATAGCGACTATTGGCAACATTGAGTTGACCGGAGATAACCGGCTCGAGTAACTCAATCGGTAATACCGTCATGGTACCGGCTGTTTGTGGGCTAGCAGGTAAACTGGCATCGAACGCTTTGATCTGAACAGACAAACCTAATTGTTCGGCTCGTTGTTGCAATAAGTGCGGACTGGCGATCGTCACCACTTCACAAGGCAAGGCTTCTTGAGCCAGTTGAAGGGAGAGATCCGGACCAATGCCGCCCGGTTCGCCCGGTGTAAGTGCAATGCGACGCACTGAAGAGGAGGAATACGTCATAGAGTTGCCAAATAGAAAAGTGGCAATTTTACAGGATAAAAAACTTGGGGGGCCTTAAAATCAGGCCGATATAAATCTTTTCTTAAGTGCAAGGGCCTAGACATTCATCCTGGGTGTAAGATGACCCTGCTGATAAACAGACGCTTATACCTACCTTATCTTTCATTGGAATCAATATTGAATACACCGCTAGATAAACTGGCCATCGGCAGCATTATTGAAATCCATGGACCCGTTGTAATTATTGAATGTAATCCACTCCCTCCCATACGCCAGGCCTTGTGTACCTGTTTTGATCACACCACCTATCTGTTTGAAGTCCATCAACATCTGGATGAGCATAGAATCAGGGCGATTACTCTGCATGGCACGGCGGGTTTAAGTCGCGGCATGATTATTTACGACACCGGCGCACCCTTGCAAGTGCCGGTCTCCGAACAATGTTTGGGGCGCTTGCTGAATATCTTCGGCGAACCGCTGGACGGCAAACCTGCCCTGCCCCAAGAACAGTTCCGTAATATTCACGCCAAGCCTTTACCATTACCTGAAGCTATCGGTATGAGCGGCATTCTGGAAACCGGGATTAAAGTCATCGATCTGCTGTGTCCATTTGTTAAAGGCGGAAAGACCGGCTTATTTGGCGGTGCAGGTGTCGGAAAAACGGTGTTGGTGATGGAATTCATCCATGCGGTATCCGCCATTCATAAGGGTGTATCAGTATTTGCCGGTGTCGGTGAGCGCATTCGTGAAGCCCACGAGTTATGGCAGGAAATGCAGCAAGCTGGTGTAATGGATGATACCTTGATGGTGTTCGGGCAAATGGATGAATCGCCCGGCGTACGCTTTCGCATTGCTCTGTCGGCCTTAACTTATGCCGAATATTTACGCGACACACTGCACAAAGAAGTGCTATTTGTTGTCGATAATGTGTTCCGGTTTGTTCAGGCCGGTAGTGAAATCTCCAGCTTATTGGGAAGAATGCCCGCCACAGTAGGCTATCAACCGACGTTAACTACAGAAGTCGCCGAACTTGAAGATCGTATTTTATCCACTCGCGACGGCGCAATTACTTCGGTTCAGGCCGTTTATGTACCTGCCGATGACATGACCGATCCAGCCGTCAGCGCGATACTCAGTCATCTGGACACCACAGTCATTTTATCCAGAGACCAGGCCAGTAAAGGCATTTATCCGGCGGTTGATCCCTTGCGCTCCAGCAGTAAAATGATGGACAAACATACGCTCGGCGAACGCCATGTCGCTGTCGCTGAAGCTGTTCGTGAACACTTGGCGCGTTATGAAGAGTTGGAGGACATCATTGCCATGCTAGGCATCGCCGAACTTTCTGAAGCCGATCGCAAAATAGTCATGCGTGCGCGTAAACTGCAGCGCTATCTTACCCAACCATTTGCGGTACTAGCCCAGCACACCAAACAAACCGGGGTCTCCGTACCACTGGCGCAAACCTTGACCGATTGTGAAGGCTTTTTATCCGGACGTTACGATGATATTCCCGAAGATCAATGCTATATGCGCGGCTCGATGGAAGCGTCTTTATGAGCCAATTTACCCTGAATGTACTTGCCGGCACTGAAGAACAGCGAATCACCGGCGTCAGCTCTTTTGTCGGTGAAGATACCAGCGGCTTTTTTGGCATTCAGGCACATCATGCACGCTTTATGACCACACTGGTATTTGGTGTCGCACGTTTTAAAGTGGGCTCAGAGGCTTGGCAATACTTGGCTTTGCCTGGAGGCGTAGTTTATTTCAATCATAATGAGCTTTCCCTGAGTACCCGTTATTTTCTAATCGACACCGATCTTGAGCGCATCAGCAGGGCCATACAACAGCAAATGACGACAGACGAAGACGATTTGCGCGCGACTCACGAGAGTCTTAATCGTATGGAACACGCGATGATTAAACGCATGCTGACACTCAAACGCAAAACGGAATGGCTATCATGAAGCCGCAACAAGAGCTCAAAAAATCCGTTGAAAACCAGCTCAAGCGCATTAAAAAAGCTGAGCACGATCGACCTAATCTACTATCCCAAACGACCTACATTGGCACACTGGGTTTAGTGATGGTACTGCCGATTGTTGCCGGTGTGTATTTGGGCCACTGGTTGGATAGCTTGATGACTGGATACTCAACGCGATGGACACTTAGCCTGTTGATGACAGGTGTCGTCATCGGATTCTTCAATGTGTATTTTTTGATCAACAACAAATAGCAGCGAATCATATGGAACAGGAATTTTCATTTAATTTAGGCCCGGTGGTGATCGGTTTATCGCTGCTCACTACTTGGGGAATTATGTTAGTGATTGCGGCAATAGCCTGGGCTTCGACTCGACATCTGCAATTGCTGCCGAACTCTTTACAGTCTGTCGTTGAAAGTATTGTGGAAGCGATCGATGGCGCGATACTTTCAGTCGCACCTGATCATGGCCGACAAATACTGCCGCTGATTGCTACATTGTGGCTATTTTTAATCGTTGCCAATCTGGTAGGTCTGATACCCGGCCTGCATTCACCCACCCGTGATCTATCGATCACCTCAGCTTTGGCAGTCATTGTATTTTTTTCCGTGCATTGGTTCGGCATAAAAACCCAGGGCTTTAAAAAATATCTTCATCACTATTTATTGCCCAGCCCGATCTTGCTACCGTTTCACATCATCAGTGAATTTACTCGCACCCTGGCGCTGGCTGTTCGTCTGTTTGGCAACATGATGAGCCTGGAAATTGCCGCAATGCTTGTATTACTGGTGGCGGGCTTTCTCGCACCGATCCCAATTTTAATGCTGCATATCATTGAAGCGCTGGTGCAAGCCTATATTTTCGGCATGCTCGCACTCATCTACCTAGCCGGCGCCATACAGTCACAACAACTTAACTCTTAAGGAATAACCATGTCTGATATCTCAATGATCGTTCTTGGCTCCAGTGTTGCCGCTATCATCGGTATTGCATTGGGTGTAATGATACCGGCACTAGCCATGGGCAAAGCCATCAGCAGCGCTTTGGAATCGCTATCGCGACAACCGGAATCAGAGCAATCGATCATGCGTACCCTGTTTATTGGTCTGGCGATGATCGAATCTTTGGCAATTTACTGCCTCGTGATTATCTTGATCGTGCTGTTCAAAAACCCATTGCTTGAATACATCGTTAAATAACCATGCAATTTGATCTTTCCACCTTTTTGCTCGAAATCGTCAACTTTTTGATCTTAATCTGGATTTTGCAAAGGCTGTTTTATAAACCCTTGCTGGCGGTAATTGCCAAGCGCAAGCAGTTTATTGATCAAACGCTGGCCGATGCTAAAACCAACCAACAGGAAGCAGAACAACAGCGCAGTCTTTACGAAAACCGCCAGAAGCTCTGGGAACAAGAAAAGCAATCGGCAATAAAGGAACTGCACCAACAATTGGATGCTGAAAGAGCCGCGCAATTAACGCAATTAAAAGTCGATCTTGAACAGGAGCGGCAAAAAGTTAATGTGGCATTACTGCGCAAGCAACACGAGCTTCAACTCCAAACCGAAAAACAGGCGCTGGAAAATGCTGCAAAATTTGCCGGCATACTGCTCAAACAAACTGCCGGGCCGGAGTTGGAAACGCGGTTATTTACCTTATTGCTCAATGAATTAACCCACTTGCCGGAAGCTTGCCGTCTGTGTTTGCAAACGATGGGCACTAAAAAGTCCGTGCCCATCAAGATAACCAGCGCTTACTCCATGAATCACGAACAACAACTGCAACTCGAACAACAATTAAGCGGACAAATTAACAGCCCTGTTAATTTTCAGTATTTTCAGGATGCTGAGCTGATTGCCGGCTTACGACTGGATATAGGAGCCTGGGTATTAAATGCCAACTTACAACACGAACTGATCGGGTTTGCCGAGCTTGCCAATGCATCCGAATAATCAGAAAGAAGCTATCGGCCTACTGGAAAAACAAAGCCGTTGGTTGGCGGATTATCAACTGGGTTTGCGTATTGTCGAGCAAGGATCGGTCGTATCTGTCGGTGACGGCATCAGTTGGATCAAAGGCTTACCGTCAGCGGCCATCGAAGACATCTTGTTGTTTGCCGACGGCAGTCGGGGCATGGTCTTCGATCTTAATCGCGACAAAATCGGCGCGATATTGCTGTATGAAACCGAGGCTCTAACTGCTGGCACTACAGTGCATCTTGCCAAGCATCCATTGAGCATTCCGGTCGGTGATGATTTCATTGGTCGCATCATTGATCCTCTTGGATTGCCTTTGGATGGACACCCAGTTCCATCAGCAACCGGTCGGGAAAATCTGGAAAAAAACTCACCTGCCATCATCGCCCGTGATTTCGTTCAAAAGCCGCTGTACACTGGCATCAAAATTATCGACACCCTGATTCCAATCGGAAAAGGTCAGCGACAGCTGTTGATTGGCGATGAAGGCTTAGGTCGCAGTTCTATCGCTATCGACACCGTCATTAATCAAAAAGACAAAAACGTCATCTGTATCTATGTGATGATCGGCCAAAAGCGTTCTGCGATCGTTAGCACTCTGGAAACGCTTAAACTACATGGCGCCATGGATTTCACTGTCTGCGTTGTTGCTGAAGCCAGCGCCCTACCCGGTCTGCAATACATTGCCCCGTTTGCCGGTTGCGCCTTGGCCGAATATTGGATGACACAAGGCCGCGACACATTGATTGTTTACGACGATTTATCCACTCATGCCCGCACCTATCGCGAATTATCCTTGTTATTACGCAGACCGCCGGGACGAGAAGCCTACCCTGGTGATATTTTTTTTATACATTCACGATTATTAGAGCGCTCAACCTGTCTGAATGCCGAGAACGGCGGCGGCAGTATGACGGCCCTACCGATTGTTGAAACCAAGCAAGGCGAAATTGCCGCTTACATTCCCACCAATCTAATCTCGATTACCGATGGGCAAATCTATCTGGACAATAATTTATTCGTTTCAGGTTTTAAACCAGCCATCGACATCACTAAATCGGTATCGCGCATTGGCGGCAAAGCCCAACATGCCGCCATTCGTGATCAGGCCGGACAAATGAAGCTGGATTACTTACAGTTTCTGGAGCTGGAAGCCTTCACGCGTTTTGGTCAACGCCTGGAATCTTCGATGGAAATTCGTATTAAACGGGGACGATTATTGCGGGAAATTCTCAAACAAGATCGTCTTGTGCCGCTAGACAGTTTGTTTCAGCTGGCTTGGCTGATTGCCTTTAATAGCGGTTTGTTTGATCAGGCTGAGCTCAAAGACATTAAAGTCTGGCTGCTCCACCTCGAAGAAGGCGTTAAAACAACCTCGCTGACGCTTGATAGCAACTCCGCTCAATGGCAATTGGCCATTCGCCAATGGCTTGGACTCGATTCTACGGCAGTCTAATGAGCCAAAGCCACGAACTTCAATTGCATATCACCAAACTGGAAGAGATACGCAGCATTCTTAATTCCATGAAAAATCTGGCGTTGATAGAAGTCCACAAATTGGGACGATACCAACCACTGCAAAGCCAATCTGTCAGCAATATTGAAGAAGCCGGTAGTGACTTTTTAAGGTTTCATCCTCAATTGGCAAGCTGCGATGCTGACGCGCGATCAGTTTATTTATTGGTGGGGGCTGAACGAGGATTTTGCGGCGATTTTAATGAACAAATAATCCTTTACAGCAAAGCACAATGGCCTACTGAGATTATCTCGATCGGCAGTCGACTCAATAGCAAACTGGCTGAAAACGATGCCGAACAAAGCACTGTAAACGCCATTGCGGGTGCCAACGTTTCTGAAGAAATCCCCAGCATCGTTAATGTGATCATCGATTGTATTGCTCCGGCCAGTATTGGACTGTCGCATTCAGGAATACGCTTGACAGCCATCTACCACGACTGCAGATCTAACCAAATCAGCCAACGCCAACTCATCCCACCCGTGTTTCAACAAAGCGCACACTCCTCTCGTCACACCATTCCCCCTGTTCTCAATCTACAGGCTGAAGTGTTTTTTTCAGAGCTGATTAGCCATTATTTATTTGCAGTGTTGCATGAGATTCTCTGCCTATCGCTCACTGCAGAAAATTATCGGCGCTTGCAGCATTTGGAAGCCGCGGTAAAACATCTGGATGATGAAACTGTCAATCTCAGACAAAAATCACAAATCTACCGTCAAGAGGAAATCACCGAAGAAATTGAAGTCATTCTGCTTAACTCTGAAAATACTTAGCTGTCATTTCGAGGAGTTGCCAAACTTTACCTGTAGTCACTTTAAAAGCAACCTCGTTATGCGCGACAAAGAATCAACTAGCAAAACGTTGTCGGTATAGGATCAATCAAATGCTAAGACAAACCGCTCAAAACAGTTCAAAGGCTTAACTTGAAAATTGGCTTACAAACCTGGGGTTCCAATGGCGATATCCGGCCCATGCTAGCCCTGGCGGGTGGCCTGCAAAAAGCCGGACATCAAGTCACTTTGGCGATAACCAGTATTGACAATCAAAGCTACCAGGACATCAGCGAGAAACTGGGTATCACTTATCTTCAAGTGCCGATGACTATTGATTTTAACTTGCTGGATTTTGCTAACCGTTCTTACAAGATGAATACCCTGCAATGGTTGCGGGGCTTGCTTGACGAGTCGCTATTCCCTTCAGAAACTGCCATCTACCAAACTGCAAAACATTTAGTTGCTGATAACGATTGCGTCATCGGCCATCATTTTCTGTACCCTCTTAAATTGGCAGCAATGCAGCATCATAAGCCGTTTTTTAGCCTTACCTTTTGTCATGCGGCGATTCCAATGACTTCCTATCCGCCGTTCAGGTTTCCAAATCTGGGTGTCTATTCCAACAAGCTGGCGTGGCAACTACTTGATCTGGTTTTTAATTGGGCGTTAAAAAAACCGCTAACCCGATTATGGATAAGTGAAGGCCAGACGCCGCCTACCCACATGCTGACTGATTTACTCACCTCACAGCAACTTGATCTAGTGGCAGTCGATCCCTTGTTTTGCAACTTTAACAGAGAGTGGACGGCTAACCACAAGGCCTGCGGCTTTTTAAATTTAACCGAAGATACCGTGCATTGGACGCTTCCTAATGACCTTGCGTTGTTTTTGCAAGAGGGCGAGCCTCCGGTATACATGACCTTTGGCAGTATGCAACAAGCTGTTCCAGAATGGAGCGTGACATTGTTTTTGGAAGCCGTAAAACTGGCAGATTGCCGGGCAATAATTCAGACCGAATTAGCTCAATACACCGCAGCGAGTCGATTGGGCCAGGTGTACTTTATCGGCAAACACCCACACCAAGCGGTTTTTGAAAAATGTGCGGCCGTCGTTCACCACGGCGGCGCCGGAACCACCCATTCCGCAACCCTGGCGGCTTGCCCGTCGATAGTCATTCCATTTATGGATGAGCAATTATTTTGGGCGCATCAATTACAAGCCTTGGGACTGGCGTTGACTCCGTTGCCCGCTAAAAAGGTCAACGCGAAACTGTTGGCTAAGGCCATACGGCGCGTTTTAACGGTGAAAAGTCTTCAGGAAAAAGCCGTGGAGGCCTCACTAATTATGCAAACACATAATGGCGTAGCAATGGCTGTTCAGCTGGTTGAGAGTCAAATGCACGACTTAATATAAACAACAATTTGTATTTATAGATCCCAGTGTCGCCAGTTTTCTGCACAAAAGAACCAGAACTAGGTGCTGGGTAGAACTTAATGACTGCCAAATGAACGATAACTACGCATTTGCCCAACCAAAACACCTTGAATTTCTACTTGAGAGGGGTGATAGCGCATGGCTTGCATTTTTGAATTGGCGGGAATCAATAAAGTTTCATGGGGATATTGCTCTATAAACTTCAACGTGGCTTCGCTTTTATCCACTAAGGCCACAACAATTTCGCCATTGCGCGCCTGACAACGTTGCTCAATGACGACCCAATCGCCATCGTAAATACCTTCTTCTATCATTGAATCGCCTTTAACTTTTAGGACATAACAATCATTTTCAGTTTTTATTTCATTGGGGATGGTCATGTAGCGCACATCTTCGATAGCTTCAATCGGCTTGCCAGCGGCAATCATACCGACATAACGCAATGAATTAGGCGCTTCAATGCTTTCTTGACCGATACTCCTGGCTTTTTCAGTCAAACGAACTCCGCGATGCTTGCGATCAAGGGGTTCAATCAGATTAGCTTCAATCAAGCCCTGAATAAGACGATGCAATGATCCGCGTGACTTTAAACCTAATGCGGCACACAACTCATCAAGCGAGGGTGGATGGGCAAAGGCCTGCGGGTTCTGTAACAGAAAATCGACAATCTCTCTTTGTTTGCGGGTTAGGTTATCCATAATGGTTCTCTTAATGTTTTTATTAAAAATAACACACCGGGTTTTAAAGAACAACGACAAAACATTATATAAATCACAAGATCAAATCAAACGACACTTACCCAAGACCATTACAATAGACGTAAGCGATCATGTAGCACACCTAAAAATCGAAAGCTAAACAGCAAGAGTTATCAACAAATATACCTACTGGCCATCAATGAGCCCCTCTATTCGATTTGATCAGGTATCCGTATCCGTCAATGAAAAATCCATACTTTCCGGCATCAACTTTAGTCTTTTCCCTGGAGAAAAGGCTGTGTTATGCGGCAAATCCGGCTCTGGAAAAAGCAGTGTGCTTAAAACCTTAATGGGGCTGCTGCCTGTCACGCAAGGCCTGGTTTATTTTGAGGAAATCGCACTGTCTCCGCTTTCCGTTAAACATGTTAGAAGCTGTGCCGCTTACATCGGACAAGAACCGATTATGGGCGCGGATAACGTTCAGGATGCTTTGTTATTACCCTTCCAATTTAAAATTCATCGCCAACACCGCCCCACAGAAAAGCAAATTGTTGACGTTTTACAACGCCTTCAATTGCCTGCGGATATTTTAAAACAGCAGAGTAGTCGTATTTCCGGCGGCGAAAAACAACGTATTGCGCTGGCCAGAGGGCTGTTGCTGGGAAAAACACTGTATTTGCTGGACGAGGTCACCAGCGCACTTGATACTGAAAGCAAACAGGCTGTGTTTGATGTTTTTTCGGATCCAGGACTCACGGTGCTTTCAGTTGCCCATGATCTTGATTGGCAGGAGCGCTGCGATATTATTTTTGAACTGGATGCAGGTCGATTAACTGAAGGCAGACGACATGGAAACACTTGATATTGCAACGCCGCAGATGGCCCTGCTCTATGGCCTCTGTTTAGTCCCGGGTTTACTGCTGTGGCTTATTGGCTTGCAGTTGAGCCGAGACATTGGCCTCAGCATCCTGCGTATGACGATTCAATTAGCCTTGGTCGGCATCTATCTTAAAACGCTCTTTAACCTGAATAATCCTTGGCTTAACGGCTTATGGATATTAGTCATGCTGATTGTTGCTGATTTAAGCATCTTGCGTCGCGCCGGGCTCAAAGCTCGATATTTTGCGCTGGCGACTTTTAGCGCAGTTGCTGCCAGCGTGCTGTTTTCTACCATATATCTAGTAATTCTGGTTATCCAACCAACGCATTTTTATGACGCACGTTATGTCGTACCTTTAGCGGGAATGATTCTTGGCAATTGTTTGCAAGGGAATGTGATTGCATTGGAGCGTTTCTATTCCGCTGTGCGCAAAAACGAAAACGAATACGCGACTTACTTGATGCTTGGAGCAACACGTTGGGAAGCCGTTAAACCGTATTTTAAAGAGGCCATCAAAGCAGCTATCAATCCAACGATCGCCAGCATGACGACGATGGGACTGGTATCGCTGCCCGGTATGATGACCGGACAAATTCTTGGTGGTAGCGAACCATGGCTGGCGGTGAAATATCAAATCGCAATTATGGTCTGCATTTTCACCAGCACGACGATTGCCGGCATTATTAATTTGAAACTCAGCCTGAATATTGCTTTTAACAACTTTGATGTATTCAGGGAAGAAGTGATTACCAAGACTTCTTGAAACGCCCAAGGAGTGACAGTAAAGGAAGGCAACCTAAGTGCCTGAATTAAGCAGAGTAAACAACCGAATCGCCAGCTCCTCCTAATAAGCCTGATTGCCGACAAAGCCTTTAAAAATAGTTAAAAATACAATTTTTAAATCCAGCCATAACGTCCACTTTTTTAGATACTCCAAATCATGATGAATTCTAGCTTCCATTTTATCTAGGGTATCTGTTTCGCCGCGACAGCCACTGATTTGCGCTAGGCCGGTAATGCCGGGTTTAACTTTATGACGCAGCATATAGCCTTGGATTTTTTTACGATACAACTCATTATGCGCAACCGCATGTGGCCTTGGCCCCACAACAGACATATACCCCTGCAAGACATTAATAAATTGCGGTAATTCATCTAAAGAGGTTCTTCGCAAAAATGCGCCAAAGGGGGTAATGCGAGCATCATTTTTGGTGGCTTGTTTAATGTCATTTCCATTTTCGCAAACTGTCATGCTACGAAACTTCCAAACATTGATTTCCTCACCATTTACGCCATAACGCTTTTGTTTGAATAAAACCGGGCCGCGTGAGC
>JABFRC010000283.1 GCA_013141375.1 Methylococcaceae bacterium
GCCATGGGTTTGCCTCATTGATTAGGTGTGAACGGAATGGGTATTTTCAGGATGGGTAGTTTGGAAGGCCAAAGCCCAAAAAAGGCAGCAATAATGACATAGACACCCAAAATCGGCAAGGTTTGCAGCGCGCAACGACAGAGCAGACATGTTATAAATTGACTTTGAGCTCTCTGAAAGTAAAATGCCCGGTTGATTTATGTCTGGTTTCGGCTGGAGATAACCGTTATGTGCTGAAATCCAGCGATCACTATAATCTTAGGAAGGTATCAATGAGTCATACTCTCTACACGGCATCTGTACAGCGCGTGCAACGTTGCGAATTGGCTGTTCCCGGCTCCAGTCCGGAAATGTTTGAAAAGGCTTTAAAAAGCGGCGTAGATTTCGTTTTTTTAGATTTAGAAGATGCTGTTGCTCCCGATGATAAGATTTCTGCCAGAAAAAATATTATTCAAGCGATCAATGATCTGGACTGGAAAGGCCACGGCATTACTATTTCTGTGCGTATCAATGGACTTGACACCCAATTTATGGTGCGTGACGTTGTTGATCTGGTTGAGCAGTGCGGCGCAAAGCTTGAAACGGTATTAATTCCCAAAGTTGGCGTATATTCCGATGTCTATATGGTTGAAGCGATGCTTAACCAATTGGAAATGCAGGAAGGACTGAAAAATAAAATCGGCATTGAAGCCTTGATTGAAACTGCATTGGGCATGGCCAATGTTGAAGACATCGCTCGTAACGGCGCATCTGGACGCTTGGAAGCGCTGCATTTTGGCGTAGCCGATTATGCGGCCAGCAACCGCGCAAGAACTACAAACATCGGCGGTTTAAATCCTGATTATCCTGGCGACCAATGGCATGCTGCGATTAGTCGCATGACTGTGGCTTGCCGTGCTTATGGTTTACGCCCAATTGATGGGCCATTCGGTGATATCAAAGATCCCGATGGCTTTAAAGCGGCGGCAAGAAGAGCTGCAGCACTGGGCTGTGAAGGCAAATGGGCAATCCATCCGTCACAAGTGGCATTGGCCAATGAAGTATTTACACCACCGGTAGCTGAAGTTGATAAAGCCAAACGTATTCTTGCAGCGCTAAAAGAAGCGGCTGCTCAAGGTAAAGGTGCCGCGGCGCTGGATGGTCGTCTTATTGACGCCGCTTCCGAAAGAATGGCCAATAACGTGGTGAGAGCAGCAGAAGCGATAGCTGCCAAAACGAAATAACAACTTAAAGAGAGAGCTGCAGTGGATATTCATGAGTATCAAGCCAAAGAACTTTTAGCAGGCTACGGTGTCAAAATTGCCGAAGGCGGCCTGGCTTATAGTCCGGAAGAAGCGGTACAACGTGCCAGAGAAATCGGTGGTAGCGTTTGGGCGGTGAAAGCGCAAATTCATTCGGGTGCGCGTGGCAAAGCCGGCGGTATCAAAATTTGCAAGACCCATGATGAAGTCGAGTCTGCCGCTACTGATTTATTGGGCAAAAAGCTGGTCACCCATCAAACCGGACCGGCCGGAAAAACCTGTGGAAGGTTGTACATCGAAGCGGGCACACATATCGTCAAGGAACTTTACTTTTGCCTTTTGGTAGATCGCAGTTCCGAACGCATCGTGATGGTGGGTTCGGCGCAAGGTGGGATGGAAATTGAAGAGCTGGCGGAAAATAATCCCGATGCCATTACTAAAATCTACATTTCTCCTGCTGTGGGCTTACAAGATTATCAAGCCAGAGAAATGGCCTTTGCCTTAGGTTTGGATGCGGCCTTGATCAGTCAGGCCGTCAAAACCATTAAAGGTTGCTATCGTGCCCTGCGTGATCTTGATGCCAACATGTTGGAAATTAATCCACTCGTGATTAATGGTAACAATGAGCTAATTGCGTTGGATGCCAAAATGGGCTTCGACGATAACGCATTATTCCGTCAACACAAAGTCGCTGAATTGCGCGATAAAACTCAAGAAGATCCGCGCGAAACAGCGGCCGGTGATCGCGGACTAAGTTATGTTGGTTTGGATGGCGATATCGGCTGCATGATTAACGGTGCCGGTTTGGCGATGGCGACCATGGATATGATCAAGTTGGCCGGTGGCGAACCCGCCAACTTTCTGGATGTTGGCGGCGGTGCTTCCGCTGAGCGTACTGAAAAAGCGTTTCGTTTAGTATTGGCTGATAAAGGTGTGAAAGCCATGTTGGTCAATATTTTTGCCGGTATTAACCGCTGCGACTGGATCGCTGAAGGTGTGGTGGAAGCAGTTAAGAAAATCGACATGCAAATCCCGTTAATCGTCAGATTATCAGGTACCAACGTTGAAGAAGGTCGGCGCATTATCGCTGAAAGCGGATTGCCCATCATTACGGCAGATACATTGGCTGAGGCCGCAGAAAAAGCGGTTAAGGCACGTAATGAAGTTGTTGCAAACGAACGCTAAGGGGATAACGAATGGCTATTTTAATTAACGAAACGACGCGTATTATTGTTCAGGGCTTTACCGGCAAAATCGGTACTTTCCATGCTCAGGACATGATCAATTATGGCTCCAATGTAGTTGGCGGTATTACGCCCGGTAAAGGCGGTCAAAAGCATCTGGATAGACCAGTTTTCAATACTGTCAAAGAAGCCGTGAATGAAGTGGGTGCTGAAGCCAGTATCATTTTTGTACCACCTGCTTTTGCGGCCGACTCCATCATGGAAGCGGCGGACGCAGGCATTAAATACTGCGTTGCGATTACCGATGGAATCCCAACTCAAGACATGATGAAGGTGAAAACCTTTTTACGTCGCTTCCCGAAAGAAGAAAGAATGGTATTAACCGGACCCAATTGCGCCGGCACCATCAGCCCAGGCCGCGCGATGTTAGGCATTATGCCGGGTCATATTTACATGCAAGGCAATGTCGGCATCGTTGGGCGTTCAGGCACCTTGGGCTACGAAGCGGCTGATCAAATGAAAGCCTTGGGTATCGGCGTGTCGACGTCTGTCGGTATCGGTGGCGACCCCATCAACGGCAGCTCGCATCGCGATATTCTGGAAATTTTCGAGCAAGACCCGGAAACCAAAGTCGTGATCATGATCGGTGAAATCGGCGGCCCGCAAGAAGTGGAAGCAGGCATTTACGCCAAAGAACACATGACTAAACCGGTCATTGCCTATATTGCCGGATTAACCGCACCCGAAGGCCGCCGCATGGGCCACGCCGGAGCGATTATCTCCTCAGCCGGTGAAAGTGCCGCAGAAAAAGTGGCCATCCTGAAAGAGTTGGGTGTCACCATCTGTCCAACGCCTGCTGCAATGGGCGAAACTGTTGCGGCTGTTTTGGCTAGTCTTTAAGACTTTCCTAGTTCCCACGCAGCGCGTGCGAACTAGGTAACCATTTTATCCCCTCTTCTGCTGGATGCCTGCATGGATGCAGGTAGTAGGGCAGCAATAGTTGGCGCTTTAAGCGATGTAGGAGCAATTGCCGAGAAGGTGTGAACATTAAGCATTAATGAAGAAAAATAGTTGTGTGCATATATTAGCCTTGTGGGAGTGGCCTGGGTGAGGGGGTTAAAATATATATCTGATCGATTAATGGTATTGACCGTCGTCTATTTGCCGGGCAACATTCCGCATATCATCAGCTCTCGCCGCGCAATACGCAGCGAACGAGAGGTTTATCCTGACTGGCTTGAAAATGACTACGATGACAGTTAAAGAAATGCGCGCCGCTCGTGAGCGCGGCGAATCGAAAACCGACATGGGGTTTTTGCACCGCAACCAATTAGCCGGTTTAGAACCCGAAGATGACGAGGACGCCCCCGACGCCAGTGTTGTCATGCGGGAAGCAATCACCCAACGCCGCGCCGGACGCCCCGTAGGGAGCGGAAATAAGGAGCAGGTTGCCATCCGTTTTGATAAGGGCGTGCTGGAAGCGTTTCGAGCCACCGGTCGCGGTTGGCAAACACGGATGAACGTCGCACTTAAAGCGTGGTTAAAAGAACATGCTGCAGGGTAAGTCCGGCAAATGATTCGTGAGTTTATGCTGGTTTTTGAGATGTGCTATCCAGCCAAGAAATAAATGTCCGTAAGAACGACAAACATGGCGTTTCAATGTCTGAATCAGAGCAAGTTTTCTTCAATAACCACTTCTTGTAATTGACGATACTAAACACAGTCAAGGCGAATGTCGCTTTCACGCATTAGGTAAGACAAACGAAGATCGTAAATTACATATCACATTCACACTGCGTAATGCTGGCGAGACAATCCGTGTTATATCAGCCAGTCCGTAGGTTAATGGTATGGACTCCTCCTCTTCCCTACGGCATCGTGGTGTGCCAAAGTGGAAGCGTATGTCAACCACCTAACTGAAGAAGAGGAATCCGCCATGAATATTACGACAATGGGTTTAGAT
>JABFRC010000319.1 GCA_013141375.1 Methylococcaceae bacterium
CACAGATTCTAATAACCCCGTCGTCCCTATACTCGTTCAGGAAGCCTTATTTATTACCGACAGCAATAGCGTGATATTACATGTCAATGAAGCCTTTACCAAGATTAATGGATATAGCGCAGCAGAAGCGGTTGGACAGACGCCGTTTCTATTCAGCTCAGGACGGCATGACGGGGATTTTTATACAGCCATGCGCAATCAGGTCATCAGCACGGGGGCCTGGCAGGGTGAAATCTGGAATAGACGCAAAAACGGTGAAGATTACCCGGCCTGGTTAACGATTACGGCCATAAAAGATACCGATGGCATCGCCCGGCATCTGCTTGCCACATTGGCGGATATTTCTGAACAAAAGCAAGCAGCAGTTAATTGATAACAGTGTCGTATCAATGTTGACTATTTGTTTCAAAACCAACAACTAATACATATCGAAAAACAAAATTACAATTACAAATCAGCATGTTATAATGTTTTTCCAGTATGGCATTTTATTTGCTTATTGGATTTTAGCGAGGTTGAACACTGTTTAAATAATGAATTTGTGTTACCCGCGTTTTTAATAATTTTGAGGTATTGAATATGTTCGAAGCTACTCTATTGTTTTTGGTCTTATCGTTTGCTGCTTACCTGTATTTGCCATCTAGCATTACTGGCAAATTTTTTACTAAATCATCCAATTTATCTGCAGCGTCTAATTCTAATAAGACAAATACTGCAAACAAAATAAAATTGCCTGAAGATTCCACGCTAAGAAGACATTTTTTGACACATTTGCAAAGTGAAATCGAAGCAACATTGCATCCGCGTCCGACAGATTCTATCTTGCAACGCCATTACGATGCATTGGTGAGTGCTGAGTTGGAAAACCGTTTGGTTTTGTTAGCTGAGTAATTATTGACGCCGCATTGTTTTAGGAACAAACAGGCGCGGGATATAGCATAAAATTGGGCCTAAAAGCTTCAGTTGAAACCCTTTATACACTGACCGATTTATCTCAAATCGGTCAGTTTAATTCCAGTCTGAAGTGATTTAGTCACTAAAAACAAAATCCGAAACTATTCAAGAATCAGGTTTTTCAGGTACTTAAGGAAATCGCCTTTTAATTCATCATGCATCAGACCGTGTTCAACTGTCGCCATCAAGTAACCTAATTTTGATCCACAGTCGTAGCGCTTACCTTCGAACTCATAAGCCAGCACTTTTTCGTCGGTCATCAAAGCAGCAATCGCATCCGTTAATTGGATTTCACCGCCGGCGCCTTTGCCGGTTTCTTCAATTTTGTTGAAAATAGCCGGTGTCAGTATATAACGACCCACAACACCCAGGTTCGATGGCGCGCGCTCTGGGGATGGTTTTTCAACGATTAACTCAACTTGCCCCAAATGCGGTTTAACTTCTTTGGTTTTGACAATACCGTATTTGTCGGTTTCTTGAGGATCAACCTTTTCAACACCCAAGATGCTGCATTGATTTTTTTCGTATTGATCGACCATTTGTAATAAACAGCCGTTCTCGCCATTTTCAATCAAGTCGTCCGCCAGGATGACGGCAAATGGCTCATCACCGACAACATGCTTGGCGCATAGCACAGCATGACCCAAGCCCAGAGCTTCAGGTTGTCTAATGAAGACAAAAGACACATTTGGCGGCATCATTTGACGAATCATTTTTAATGTTTCGGTTTTGCCACGAATGGTCAGTTCATTTTCCAATTCATAGGCTTTGTCGAAATGATCAACAATCGCGTTCTTACTTCTGCCCGTCACGAAGATTATGGTATCAATGCCCGCTTCTACGGCTTCTTCAACACCATATTGAATCAAAGGCTTATCAACGACCGGTAACATTTCTTTAGGGCTGGCTTTGGTTGCTGGTAAGAATCGAGTGCCAAGACCCGCCACTGGAAACACTGCTTTTCTAATTTTTTGTGTCATATGAATTGAGTTATATTGAAGCTATTACTAACAAAAATTGGATGCATCAATTTGCATTCAATCCCCCGGCCTTACTACGAAAGGTACATCATTTTAAGCTTTTTCTATGATTCAACCATAGTGCTGATGATTAAAGTGTGAAAACGATTCAAGTCAGTTTGCAGATAAATGCCGTTCTATATCGTGAACCTTGAGCCCCCAGGCGAGTAATGATTCAACGCGCTGATTCCCATTGGTTAAACGTAAGATCAAGATTTCAAACAAACCTTTATAAAACAGATAGCCCTGAGCGGGGTGTTCATCAAGGTAATTACTTAGGCTAGCCTCATCAATTTCCAATACGTTTCCGTCAGTGACTGCAGTCACATAAGCCGTTCGAATGCTAGATTTATACAGGCAAACTTCACCAAATATATCGCCTGGCCCCAAGTCGCAAATACCTGGCCTGACTTTTCTGCGCTCTTCCAGGGAGACATGAACAGACACGCGTAGATTGCCTTCCAGTACCCAAAATAGCGATTTGCCAATCTCACCTTCCTGGAGCATGACTTCGTTGGCCACAAAACTTCGATATTTCCATGCCACATCTTCTGGAAAAGCGGGGTCGGAAATAATGGTGTTAATCAGTCCATTTAGATTGCTCAACTTTTCTCCGTCTTATATTGCATTGTTCCGCTTCAGAATTTCATGAGAGTAATTTTACACTGCTAACTGCATATAAAACTTATCAAAGTTGCGAATAAATACATCTAATTGATCAAGTGGTAAATGATTAATGCCAGCGGCCGATTTTCGACCGCCACCGCTTAAAAAAGTAGAACATATTTCATCTGCACCCGTTTTGTTATCTAGCGGCGCTCTGACTCCCACTTGCATCGTAGCATCGCTATTCTGGGTAATGACTGCATGCGCTTTAGAAGGTGTTTGGTTCGCCAACTCATTTCCGAATACGCCATTAACCCGCCGCGCCCAACTCGCATCGGGCAAGAGATAAACGGCGACAGCTTGGCTTTGATAATAAGGATAAATTTGTTTGGCATGTTGCATGTCTTCTAGAAAAGCCGCTTCCAACGCATAGAAGATATCTGCATTGTCGGAAACAAAATCCAATGGTGACAGATAACCAGTCATTTCCAAATACAGAGCATCCGGTGCGAAATGCAAGTCGTCAATATCAGAACCATAGCCATTATAATTCACATAGGTACCTAATTTTTTAAGCGTCTCTATATCGTTTTTAGCAAGATGCAGCTCATTTGCCAAATTTATGGCGCTTTCAGTGATATTGTCGCCAAATGCCGCCGCGATAGCCCACAATGGATATTTACCTTGAAGATGCTGATTAATGATCAAGCTGGTGCAATATGTGTTGTCGGTATTTATTAAAGCGCTAAAGCCAGGATGTATTGGAATATCGCCGGGTTGATGATGATCTACATAAAAAATGCTGGCCCCGGTTTCAAGAAATAATTCCACTCTCGCGATATTTTTCTGCAGAGAAATATCCAGCACCGTGAGTTGGTCTCCAGCTTTTGCGTTGAATTTGGTCAATAACTGGATATCACGTTTGGTACCGGTAATGAGTTTAGCTTCTTGCGGTTGATGTAAGCGCAATTGAATTAGCGCGCAAATACCATCGGCATCGCCATTAAAAACGTCATAATTCATTTGGCCTTCCTAAGACAGAATGTGTTTTTCGCGTAATAACGATATGACTAACTGAACGCTTTCATCCAAACTCAACGCACTGGTATCGATTCGCAAATCAGGATTGTCGGGTTCTTGATACGGTGATGAGATGCCAGTGAATTCCTTTATTTCACCCCGTCTAGCTTTTTTATACAAGCCTTTGACATCTCGTTGCTCACATACATTTAATGGGCAGAAACAATAAATTTCAATGAAATCGCCGAGAGGAACGAGTGTTTTTGCCAGCTGTCGCTCAGCGATAAAGGGCGATATGAAGGCCGTCAGCGTAATCACACCGGCTTCTATCATTAATCTAGCTAGCTCACTGATGCGCCGAATATTTTCCTTCCGGTCGGATTCACTAAATCCCAAATCACGACAAAGCCCGTGGCGAATATTATCGCCGTCAAGTACAAACGTACTTAAGCCGTGCTGATGCAGGTGTTCTTCAACGGCATGCGCCAAGGTGGATTTACCTGCACCGGATAAGCCTGTAAACCAAAGCACAACTGATTTATGTCCATTTTGTTGCTCTCGCCGTTCCCGGGTTACTGTGGCGCTATGCCAGAGAGTGTTTGTAGATTTCTTTGAAGGAGTATCTGTCATTTCTGCTCGGTAATATAAAAAAAGATGACCATAAATTATAACGACTAGCTTCGGTAGATTAAACTTTTTCCCGGTTGTTTTGGAAGACTCTTAAATACAGTAAACTAGACCTTTGGTATTACATCTTTAAGGATTAAATTTGATGATGACTCACCC
>JABFRC010000037.1 GCA_013141375.1 Methylococcaceae bacterium
ATCTAAGGCACCTCAATAATGCTTCAAGTTTAGCTACCTGTTTGTTAGCTTCTGCCATTTTCGTATGCGCAATAAAATTACCTTTTCCTGTGGCTGGGTTAGCAATCTTCAATGTTTTTGGTATTTTATTAAACTTGATGATCCCGTTTTCATCAAACTGACTGACTTTAGATGTATCTTGTTGATTAAAAATATCACCAGATTGGATGTTGTTATCTTTCGTACTGGATAATAAAGTTCCACTCCCGTCTGCTATTGTGGTTGCAGCTGATTTAATTTCCACATAGTAATTTTGCAGTTCGGCTTCGGTTATCCAACCTTTTGCCTTTGCATCGCTGGCAGTAGCATTTGCCTCTCTCACATTGATGTCAGTCGTTGCACCAATTTTTGCACGCGACTTGATTACCTTTATTGCATCGACTATTTCATAGTGTATATCCTGAACCTTAGCGGGTGCTGGTTGTGACAATAAATCTGCCTGCCCAATAAGTTCGGCTTCGGCTTTCTTCTTGTCCAGCCTTTTCTGTTCAGCCTTACTTACTGGCTCACTTGTTTCAAGGGTGAATAATTCTGCGGCATTCCCGTTGATAACATTCTTGGCAATTACATCCTGCCTGGATGCTTCCTGTTCTTCCCTGTTTGCGTCTGCTGCTGCGCGAACATCTACCTCAATTTCTTCTCGGCGCGCTTGTTCAGCTGCGCTTATTTCGGCTTCTGTTTGCCCTCTGAGTTGAAATTCTCCGGCAGGGTTATTTTGTTGATCTTCCACCCCTTTCCCACGCCGCGCTGTTCGAGTCGTGTTTGGAGGCTCTGCGCCTCTGGAAGCACGTAGGCCTTCGGCTTCTCTTCGTTGTTTATCGGGCTGTAGGCCTCTTTCGGCCTCTTCGATTGTTTTTCCTGAACCATAACTTACTCCCACCCCATTAACAGTAACGATTTCGCCGTTTGAATTTTCTGTTTCTACCTTGGCATTTTTCAGCCTCTCTTGCACACGATCCATGATAGCGACAGCTTCATCTTGCGATGCAGCTTGAACTACGAACTCATCACCAGAAATGTGGTATGCCTCTTCTGTTTGCTCCGACAGTGCCTTGGCAATAGTCTTGAGTAACTTATCGCCAGAATCATGCCCCATATTGTCGTTAATCCACTTGAGAGAATCTGCATCGATAGATACCTGTGCAGGTAACTTATCTGATTCCTCATACGCCCGGCGATTCTTAATGCCTGTTAAGTGGTCTGTCAGTAATTCACGGCGCATTTCATCGGGTGACATTTCAGCAATACGCTTGCGCTCTGCCTTTGATACCCGGCGATCATCTACCGGCGCGTTGCTGGCTTCCGGTTGTTGTTCTTGATGAACTGGTTGCGGTTCGCTATTCGCTTCGCCGTTACTTCCAGTGCCAGCTTCTTGTCCTTCGGCGTTAGCTTGCTGAACATTTCCTTGAGTGTTTGTTTGCTCATCTTCCCCTCCTAACCACGCATCAATTGCCGCTGCTGAACTCGGCACCAATTCATCATCCATTGCATCATCTGAGAAGTCAGCAACATCAAAAGGACTATCTGCCGCATCAATTTGAGCCATGATTTGCGCATCACGCGCTTCATAGATTGCATCTTCTAGCTCTTGCTCGGTAAGCTTGAGCGGGTCAGCAATACCAAGCGCATTAGCCTCTTCGATCTTGGCATCATACTGTTCGCTCTTTGCCTGCTGTACTGCCTCAGCCTCAATCTGGTGCGCCTTAAACGCGCGCTGCCCACCAGAATATCTCTGTATCGCATCACGAAGCTGATTAACCGGGTTGTCATTTGAGTTGTCAAACATAAACCCAGATTGCTCAAGCATCGATAGCATATCATCAGGTGATGTGCCGCCATTCTTAAACGCTGTCCTGATATTGAATGATGGATCACTGATAATATCATTGAGGTATTCTGAGCTAATCCCGCCAAGCTGCTTAATGCGGCCAATCAGGTCATGCGATACCTTTTGTTCTTTAGGTGCCTTGGCAGTTGTCAGCAATACAGTGATATTCGATAGAGCGGAATGGATAACATCATCCTTTCCCTTGAACTGCTTTGCCATCTTTTTGAAATAGGCATGACTTCCCTTGCCTGATTTCATTGTTTCTTTAGCCTTGGCAATGATTGCATCGTATGCCTTTGGCAGTGTTATCTGTCCAGCAGCGGCCCGGCGTTTTATTAACGCCTCAACGTGAGGGCGTATTGAGCTTCCTATTGAGTCGGCCCCACTGTTGCCAGCGTTCCCGCTACCGCCTGATGCTGTCGTATTCTGAGCATCACTTGCCAAAGGTGATCCGGGCATTCCAGCGTCTTGTCCTGCGCCTGATACAGCATCATATCGAAGAACGCCATTTGCATCGCTTCCGGCTGGCTTATGACTAGGCTTTGCTGCGCTTCCGTTATCCACTTTGGCATTGTCATCCACATTGCGCTTGCCATTTTCTTCCCCTAAGTGTTGAGCTGCGAGAGGCTTTTTAGTATCTCCATCTTTCAGCCATGACTTAAACGCATCAACAGTCATTGGAGTGGCAGAACCTACTCTCGCATGGCCTTTCCCGTCACTAAATGCAGCCTGATAGCTAGTCATTGCCTGCTCTATTGTATCAAAGCCAAGCATTATCTTATGCTCATCAAATTTTCCGGTACTGGAATCAACCTGATCAACAATTACAACCATATCGCTACTTGGATTGTCACCAATGTACGCATCAACTTGGTCGCCATCTGCGCCATTTGTACGCTTGATGTAACCATAATGGTTTGGAAGGGTAACGCTCCAAGCTTCACCATTTTGGTCAACTCCTGAGCGATTAGAGCCTTGAGGATTTTCAATAGCTACATCTAGGCCATGAATCTTAACGTGGCCTTTCTGATAATTTCCTGCCTCTTTTTGTGACTGTGTAGGCTCTGGCAAGTCATTATTTGGTGAAGTCGCGGCAGAATGTGCTGCTTGGTTAATCGCGTGCGCTTTCTGTTCTGTAAACCACTGTTCAGCTGCCGCATCATCCCCAGCGGAAAGTCCTTTCGCTTGTGCCCAGTCTGTAAATGATGGGAAAGGCTGATCAAGCGGAACTTGCTGGTCAATAACAGTCTGGGCTGGTTGAATGGTCGGATCTTCCGATTTGACTTCTTGCGGATCATTTTGCAATCTTGCTTTATGGTCAGCAAAGAAGTTATCAAGCGCATCTACCGTTACTCCATTTGCAAAGTGGTCAACTTGCCCAGGATCGACTTCTTGACCGAACTCTTCCGCCTGCTGCAACATTTGCGCATCATCTGGTGAAACTTGCTGTTCCGCTTGCTGTAATGCAGATTCCGGTACTGCCGTGGATTTGTCTGGTTGAGCTGGGTGTGGAACAACTACATGAGGCTTACCCGTAGCGGCTTGCTTCTGCTTGGCAGAAAAAGCAGCCTCTTGTGGTGTCATCGGCATAGGTAGCTTGCCGGTAGGTGACAATGCGCGCAAGGCCTCTTCCGTGATGGATTGCTGGTATTCTTTACGCGCTTTGCCTGCTTGGTTAATGTCATAGATTGCTTGTGAGCCAATACCAATAGCGTGACCAGCAACCCCGCCTCCAAGCGTAGCATCAATATAATCATCAACGTCTTTTTGCGACAATACCGTTTGCTTGTTGTCAACGTGCTTTACCGCAAGCTTCTCAACAAAAGTTTGCAGTAACTCTGTTCCACCCTCTGCGACAAATTGCTTGACTGGTTCTACGCCATATCTGGCAACCAGTGACTTAGCAACCATATCAATCGCGTTTGTACCAAATGCGCGCTTGACCGCCATCGCTGCTGGGATCGCATCCAATGCACCCGCAATTGCCCCATAGCCCAGCGCAACACCGGGTCTATGCTCACCTGTTTTATCGTAAATATCGCCGTAGATAGAGCCTGTTTCTAACCCTGCCGAGCCAACATAAGCACCACCAGCTGCACCGTATCCTATGTGCTTTGATACCATTTCAGCTGCGGCTTTTTCTGCCGCCTCACGGCTTGCGCCATCAGCCATTTTCTTTTCGACTAAATCAGCAACAAACCCTTCCGCTTTTTTGCGCGCAGCTATTGCACCCAATGCGCCAGCACCCATAGATGGTATGAACATTGGCAAATTGCCAAACACCATTTCAGTTGCATACTGCCCAGCCTTGCCCAGCGTCGTTAGCGCATCGTCTTTTTCATCGTAGATGTTCTTGTACGTTCCGATAGCAGCGGGGAATAATTCTGCATCTTTATTCTGCTGCTTGTAATCTTCTAGCAAGGTATCGCGCGCGCCATCCATACCTACAGCATCAAATGCCAATGCGGAGGCAGCATCACCAATCGCATGAAGCTGATTG
>JABFRC010000063.1 GCA_013141375.1 Methylococcaceae bacterium
GGACATTATGTCAAGATGGTGCATAACGGCATCGAATACGGCGATATGCAGTTGATATGCGAGGCTTATCAATTATTGTCAGAAGGCTTGGGCTTGGGTGCGGATGAATTGCACGAGATTTTTGCTGAGTGGAATAAGGGTTTATTGAGTTCATACCTTATCGAAATCACTGCCAATATCCTGGCTTATAAAGATGAAGACGGCCTGCCGCTGGTCGATAAAATCTTGGATACCGCCGGCCAAAAAGGCACAGGCAAATGGACCGGCATCAATGCGCTGGACTTGGGCATTCCTTTGACCTTGATTGGCGAATCAGTGTTTGCACGCTGTCTGTCGGCGCAAAAAGATGAGCGCGTTAAAGCAGCCGCTCGTTTGCCTAAAGCCGTTGTGGCGTTTAAAGGGGATAAGGCGGCCACCATTAAAGCCGTACATGATGCCTTGTATGCGTCAAAAATAATTTCTTATGCACAAGGCTTCCGCTTAATGCGCGAAGCATCCAAAGAATATGGCATGTCACTGAATTACGGCGAATGCGCACTGATGTGGCGCGGTGGCTGTATTATTCGTAGTCAGTTCCTGAGTGATATCAAAAAAGCCTATGTGGCTAATCCGGAATTAGAGAATCTGTTGCTGGCTGATTTCTTTGTCTCCGCTATGCAGAAAGCTGAAGCCGGTTGGCGCAAGGCGGTTGTTCTAAGTATAGAGGCAGGTATCCCGGCACCGACATTCTCATCCGCATTGGCGTATTACGATGGCTATCGCAGTGCGCGACTACCCGCCAATTTGCTGCAAGCCCAACGGGATTATTTTGGTGCGCATACCTATGAGCGCATCGATAAGCCTAGAGGCGAATTTTTTCATACCGACTGGACCGGTCATGGCGGCAAAACTGCCTCAACGACTTATACCGTCTAACATCCTTACTCGTTGAATTATGCTGGGCTTTTGCTCAGCATAACACCACCAAACTCCCATTAACCAGGAGGTCTCCCTGATGAATGCAGAACCCTGTACTTACGTTATTTTTGGCGCTACCGGCAATCTTTCGAGAATTAAATTAATGCCGGCGCTCTATCATTTAGATGTCGCCGGCCGATTGCCTGAAGGCACGCAAATTTTAGCGATTGGTCGAAGGCCTTGGGACCAAAAGCAGTGGCTTGCAGAAGTTAAGGAGATGATCAGCTCCAAAATAAAAGCCGAATTTGATGAGGCTGTATTTCAACGCTTTAGTGAACGTCTGCAATATCATCGTGGCGATTTGCAGGATCCGGAGTGCTATTCCGGATTGGCTAAAACCCTGAACGAAAAAAGATTCCCGAAAAATATCGCCTTTTACTTGTCGATCAGTCCATCTGATTTCGGGCCGGTAATGGAGTTATTAAGCAATAATCAATTGTTTAATGAAGAAGCCGGTTGGCGTCGGGTCATTATTGAAAAGCCGTTTGGCTACGACCTGGACAGCGCCCAGGCCTTGCAAACGCGCATCAGTCATTATTTATCTGAAGATCAGATTTACCGCATTGATCATTATCTGGGTAAAGGCATGGTGCAAAACGTGTTGGTGTTTCGTTTTGCCAACGTCATGCTGGAGCCGTTATGGAATCGAAACTACATCGACCATATCCAGATTACCCACTCCGAAGATTTTGGTATCGGCAGTCGGGGCGATTATTACGACGATTCCGGTGCCTTGCGCGATATGCTGCAAAGCCATCTGCTGCAATTATTAACGCTGGTGACGATGGAGCCGCCTGTGTCCATGGAAGCGCATGCTTTGCGTGACGAAAAAGTCAAAGTCTTAAAATCCATCCGTCCCATTCCAAAAGATGCGGTTCATGCTTCGGCATTTCGCGGCCAGTATGGCCCCGGCGTAATTAACGGTGAAAAAGTAAAAGGCTATTTGCAGGAAGATAAAATCCCAGCTGACAGCGTTACCGAAACCTACGCGGCAATGAAGCTTTACATAGATAACTGGCGCTGGCGCGGTGTACCGATGTATCTGCGTACAGGTAAACGGATGGCCAAAGCACAATCGACTATATCAATTTGCTTCCGCCATCCGCCGTTGCAATTCTTTCGTGATACCGAAGTACATTGCATGAATCAAAACTGGGTGTTGTTAGGTATTCAGCCCGAAGAGTGTATTCGCATCGAAATGACGGTTAAAGAACCTGGCTTGGAGATGACTACTCGCACCCGCAGTCTGGATGCAAGTTTCCGTAATCAGAATGAAAAAGCCATTGATGCTTACGAAGATTTGTTGCTGGATGTGCTCAAAGGCGACAGCTCGCAATTCTTGCGTTTTGATGAAGTAGAATATGCGTGGCGAATTGTCGACCCCATTCTGAGAACTTGGGCCTTGGAGCGGGATTTTATCCCCATCTACCCTGCGGGTTCTTGGGGGCCGGAAGACACCCGTTTATTTGATAAAGACGCGCAATTTTGGCGTAGTTCTTTAACCCCGGAGTGCAAATAAATGCAAGAAAACAGCCGTTGGCATGCTTTTGATGATGCCAAGCAAATTGCTGTTGCTGCTAGTCAGCAAATTCTAACAGCCGCTGAACGTGCAATTGCCGATCATGGCGCATTCAAGTTGGTATTGGCGGGTGGAAAAACACCCGCCGATGTTTATCGCCTTTTGGCACAAGCACATGCCGATTGGTCAAAATGGTGGATTTTTTATGGGGATGAGCGCAGTTTACCGGCCGATCATCCTGACCGAAATAGTGTAATGGCGAGTCAGGCCTGGCTAAATAACGGGTCTATACCTGCTGAGCAAATTCATACTATACCTACAGAAATTGGTACCGAGCTGGCTGCGGCTTTTTACCAGCCGCTGGTCGCGGCGGCATTGCCGTTTGATGTGGTGTTGCTGGGTGTGGGTGAAGACGGGCACACCGCAAGTTTGTTTCCTGGGCATCAACACGATCAGCGCGAGCTAGTCCATGCGGTCTATCACTCACCCAAACCACCATCGGAGCGGGTTACCTTGAGTGTATCGGCATTAAGCAGCAGTCACGAAGTTATTTTTCTGCTTGCAGGCGGCGATAAGCAGGGCATCGTAAAACGTTGGCGACTAGGCGACGAGTTACCGGTAGCCAATATCCAGTCGGAAAATCCGATTGATATATATAGCTTGAAGACTTATTTGGAAGCTGTCCCTCAGTCTGAATATTCAAGTCAACACGGCACCGCTGTAGACAGTGTTCGTCACAGCCATGATAAAATGCCGCTTTGACCAATCCACAAATTTCCACAACAAAAAAGTCTGGTCAAATTATATTGAGCCCACAAAGGACAAACTTATGCTTATAAAAGACAACGAAATCGCTGATATCAACACTCCTACCGGTGATATGCGCTTGCATATTTTCCGACCTGCGGCACCAGGAAAATATCCTGCCATTCTGATGTACTCAGAAATATTTCAAGTAACTGCGCCTATTCGTCGTACTGCAGCCATGCTTGCCGGACATGGATTTATTGTGGCCTGCCCGGAAATTTACCACGAACTTGAGCCAGCCGGCACCGTGCTTGCCTATGATGAAGAAGGCACTACACGCGGCAATGCACACAAAATCACCAAAGAACTTTTTTCTTATGATACCGATGCCCGTGCGGCACTGGATTATCTGAAAGCGCGCGAAGATTGCACAGGCCGTCTGGGTGTAATGGGTATTTGCATCGGTGGACATCTTGCCTTCCGTGCTGCGATGAACCCTGATGTGTTGGCGACAACCTGTTTTTATGCCACTGATATTCATAAAAAAGGTCTGGGTTTGGGCACTAATGACAACTCTTTGGATCGTGCGGGTGAAATTAAAGGCGAACTACTGCATATCTGGGGACGTCAAGATCCGCATGTTCCGCTGGAAGGTCGCAACCTGTTAAAAGCAAGGCTTGAAGAAGTAGGCGCGCGCTTTACTTGGCACGAATTCAACGGCCAACATGCATTCATGCGTGATGAAGGTCCGCGTTATGATCCTGCTTTAGCTTTACAAAGCTGGGGATTATTACTGGAATTGTTCCATCGCCGTTTGGGTTGGGGGGATCTTGATGTGATTGCTGATAATGCGCCTGCTGAAAGTCGCCATTAGACGCATTAATAACTAGGCTTTTAAATCAAAAAAGGCTGTGCTCCTTATGAGTACGGCCTTTTTTGTTTATGCCTTAATAACTTTATGTCTGACTCATTCAGGGAATTTCATATTTGATTTAGTTAAGTTAGGTCTGTCTATAAGGTATCCGTCATTTGTGAAATAGAAAATGTGAGCTACTTTTGGAATACACATAACTGGCGATTAGGATTAAGTATGAGTGTAAGGCGAATAGCTCTGTTGGCAAATAAATTTGTTTTTTGTCTG
>JABFRC010000268.1 GCA_013141375.1 Methylococcaceae bacterium
CTATTAGCCGGTTTATACGGTTTTATCATCGTGGTATCGGTTCGCAATCTCTCCGGGGTGATGGAATTGATGGTTTTCAGTCGACTTACGATAGAAGACGGTAGCCGTTACGCGGTCAATCAACTGACCAAATATCTGCTGATCGCGGTTGGCTTTATCAGCGTCGCCAATGAACTCGGCGGCAGCTGGTCACAAGTACAATGGTTGGTGGCGGCCTTAAGTGTCGGCTTAGGCTTTGGTTTGCAGGAAATTTTCGCCAACATGGTATCGGGCATCATTTTATTGTTTGAGCGACCGATTCGCGTGGGTGACACCGTGACGATTGGTAGTGTCACCGGCAAGGTCAGCCGCATTCAAATGCGCGCGACCACTTTAATCGATACCGATCAAAAAGACCTGATTGTGCCCAATAAAACCTTTATTACCAGTCAGTTGACCAACTGGACGTTAACTGACGCAATTACCCGCATCGTGATTCCAGTCGGCATTGCCTATGATTCAGACGTCGAGCTGGCCCACAAAGTCATGCTTGAAACGGTTCGATCAACGCCTATGGTGCTTGCAGACCCAGAGCCGAGCGTGCTGTTTGTCGGTTTTGGGGAAAGTTCCATGGATTTTTCCATCCGTGTATTCGTCAGCGAGTTGTTCAATCGATTACCTGTTACCCACTCATTGCATGTGCGCCTAGAGCAAGCCTTGCGTGAGCACGACATCGCCTTGCCTTTTCAGCAACGGGAGATTTTTTTACGCAATAGTCATCATGACTCGGGTAAAAAATTGGATTCTTTCCGCCAAGCTGTTGAATAAATCTTTAAGAACCGGCAATGGCTGCGGAGAAAAACAGGTATTCCAAACTAATTTTGTTGGTTTTACCTAGGATTTAACCGGTCAAGCCGGTGTAGGCCATGATTTTGTATAGCCACCATGCCGTAATTTGTGAATAATTGGGCTCGAGTTATGCGCCAAGCCGCGCCCGGCATGATACGCGTACTTAAAAAGCCCCAGGCATTTCATAACCAGGAAAGATATCATGAAGAAAAAAAACCTATTCCTCGCTATTTGTTTATTACTCAATGGTTCACTTGCTTTTGCTGGTGCGGGTGGTCATGCCGGTCACGGTGGTGGTGGCAGTGGCGGTGGCGCCTCATGCATCAAAGCCCGATTGGCTACATTTACGCCGGAACATTTAGCCACGGCAGCGCCGGAATCTGAATTTTCATTTCGGGCTTTTAACGTCCAACATCCGAATGAAATCGAAGTCACCATCAAAAATGAAGTCATTCCCGTTACTTATGAAGATAAAGAGGCCTTTATCATCGTCAAAGGTAAATTGCCGGAAGGCTTAAAAAGCACTACCGTTCGAATCAACATTAAAGTCAACTCTAAAGTATCCAAATGCGATGCGGAAGGCGGTTGGCTTGTCAACGTATCGGAGTAGTGACTTAAATCGCGATGGCAATTTTCGATGTTGCCATCGCTGGGTGCAATATAATGGCCCTTTTCGCTTTTCTCAAAAATCCTAATGTCTGAAGCTCAAGTCATCAATGAATGCACGGCGTATTGTTTAGCGCAACGTTTTGATATTAACGGATTATCACGATCACTCTCAGAGTCATCGCTGATTCGGCTCATAAAAGGCGCGTTACTCATCGAAGATGATGATTCATGGTCGGTTATTTTTGGCTATGGCGCGGTCGTGCATTGGAATGTGGGTGCAGAACAACAAGCCAAACTTCATCAATTGTTATTGGCCCAGGCGGAACACCCGCTTGAGGTTATCGAAGAAGATCACTTTACGTTTGCGTTAAATTGCCCGGCGACTCGGATAGTTGAAGACCATATTGAAGTGGAATCCGCTGATCCGATTTTAATATTTTCGCTGTCGCAAGGTATGGCGCAATCTATCAAACTGGCATCGTTTGAAGCCAATGCCATCACCACCATCAACAATACCAGCTATATTCCGAGGTCATTAGCTGAAAATGGTCGCATAAAGTTAAGTCGCCATAATATCGCCAAGATTCGCGGGCAATTATTTTTAACCAAAAGCGACATTATTTTGAATTACGATCTGCTCGATACACCGGATTTTTTCTGGGAGTATCCGGAATATGAAAGTGTTTACAGCATTATTGCCAAATACCTGGAAATCGCACCACGCACTGAAGTATTGTCAAAAAAATTGGAAACTATCCATGAATTGTTCGAAATGCTGGCAGACGAACAAAAGCACCGCCATTCATCGATACTCGAATGGATCATTATTTGGTTGATTGCGATTGAAATCGGCATGACGCTGCTAGACAAAATATTTTAAATATCATGCTCAGCTACCGACACGCCTTTCATGCAGGCAATTTTGCCGACGTGTTAAAACACACCATCTTGATACAAATCCTTGAGTATCTAAACAAAAAAGACAAACCTTGGTGCTGTATTGATACCCATGCAGGACCCGGAAAATATGAGTTGGACGGGGATTACGCACAAAAAAACCAGGAATATCAAAACGGCATCGGCAAGCTCTGGCAACGCGACGATCTTCCTGAGTGCTTGGCGGAATACATCAATCTGGTCAAACGCTTTAACCCGCCTGATAAATTATCCCGCTATCCGGGTTCGCCGTTGCTGACCAAGCAGTTGTTGCGCAACAAAGATCGGTTATGTTTATTTGAGTTGCATACCACCGAGATCCTTTTATTAAAGGATCTCGCCAATTCGCATATTAGTGTCTGTCATGGCGACGGCCTTAAAGACAGCCTGAAATCACTTCCACCTCACGAGCGACGCGGCTTGGTCTTGATTGATCCGTCCTATGAAATCAAAAAAGACTATACCGAAGTTGTTGAAACGCTCAAGGCAATGCATAAGCGCTTTGCGGTCGGTACCTATGCGCTCTGGTATCCGGTCATAGAGCGACGTCGAAACCAACAGTTGGAAAAAGCCATTACGGCCAGCGGCATTGCCAATGTGCAATTGTTTGAGCTGGGCATTCGTGGCGATAGCAATGAACACGGCATGACTTCCAGCGGCATGATCATCATTAACCCGCCCTGGACCTTGGCAAAGCAAATGCAGCAAACTTTACCGTGGCTGGCTGACGTACTGGGCCAAGATGGCGAAGGTTTTTATCGTATTGAAACCTTGGTTGCTGAGTAACATTCTCAGTCCAAACTTGGTTTTTATCATGGTTATTCATTACAATATCGGCCATGCCCGGTGGGATTACTTCTGTCGGCCGCTTAACAAACTACTTCCAGTTTATTGACTACGTTCAATAACTCATCCGAATCTAAACTCAATGTCCACATCCGAAAATCAGGCTCCGGCCAACTTTATTCGTCAGATCATCAATACCGATCTTAAAAACAAAAAAAATAATGGCAAAGTGGCAACCCGCTTCCCGCCTGAGCCCAATGGCTATTTGCATATCGGCCATGCCAAATCGATTTGTCTGAATTTCGGCACTGCCATCGAATATAACGGCACCTGCAATCTTCGCTTTGATGACACCAATCCCGAAAAAGAAAGTGTCGAATACATGGAGTCGATTAAAAAGGATGTTAAATGGCTGGGTTTTGAATGGAACGAACTGCGCCACGCCTCGGATTATTTCGAACAACTGTACCAATATGCTGTGCAATTAATCGAGCAAGGCCAGGCTTATGTGGATAGCTTATCGGCTGAAGAAATTCGCGCTTATCGCGGCACGTTGACCGAACCCGGCAAAGAAAGCCCGGACAGAAATCGCCCGATTACCGAAAACCTGGATTTATTCCAGCGTATGCGCGCCGGTGAATTTGCTGACGGCCAATATGTGTTGCGCGCCAAAATCGACATGGCTTCACCTAATATCAACATGCGCGATCCGGCAATTTATCGTATCCGTAGAGTGCATCATCAGCGCACCGGCGATGCCTGGTGCATTTACCCGATGTACGATTACACCCATTGCATTTCCGACGCGATCGAAGGCATTACTCATTCGCTGTGTACGTTGGAATTTGAAGATCATCGCCCGCTTTACGACTGGGTCTTGGATCAGCTGCAAACGCCCTATCACCCGCAGCAAATAGAATTCGCCCGCTTGCAGCTGGAATACACCATCGTCAGCAAACGCAAACTTAATCAACTGGTTACCGAAAAACACGTCACCGGCTGGGATGATCCACGCATGCCAACCTTGGCCGGTTTGCGCCGTGCCGGATTTACGCCCAAAGCCATCCGCGACTTCTGCGAACGTATCGGCATCACCAAACAAAACTCATGGATTGAGATGGGTGTGCTGGAATACTGCATTCGTGAAGATTTAAACGAAAATGCATTGCGTGCGATGGCAGTATTACAACCCTTGCGCGTCGTTTTCGACAATTATCCTGATGATCAAGTCGAACAACTCGAAGTCAGTAATCATCCGCAGAAACCGGAACTGGGCAAACGCCAAGTGCCGTTTTCTAAAGTGATTTTGATTGAGCGTGATGATTTCGCAGAAGTTCCGCCACCAAAATACAAACGCCTGATTGAAGGCGGCGAAGTCCGTCTGCGCGGTGCCTATGTCATCAAATGCAACAGCGTGATTAAGGATGATGCCGGCAATATCATCGAATTGCGTTGCAGCATCGACCCCGACACTCTGGGCAAGAACCCTGAAGGCCGTAAAGTTAAAGGCGTGATTCATTGGGTATCAGAACAACACTCCAAACCCGCTGAAATCCGTTTATACAACCGCTTGTTCAAGGTGGCTAACCCCGATAACGAAGACAACTTTCTGGATGCAATCAATCCAGGCTCATTGGAAGTCCTTAGCGATTGCCGAGTAGAAGCCAGCCTGGCCGATGCCCAAGCGGAAAATCGTTATCAATTTGAGCGCACCGGCTATTTCTGCCTGGATGCCATTGATAGCGTTGGCGGCAAACTGGTGTTTAACCGCACCGTCACGCTACGCGATAGCTTTGAAAAAGACTAAGTACAATTTTTATTCTTAAGGCCTACGCCTTTTTTTGACGAAGGAGTCAACATGAACCAAGACAGCATCAACCTGATTGAACGCTACTATGCGGCCTTTAACAGTGCCGATATGGACACCTTTTTAAACCTGCTGACCGACGACGTCATTCACGACATCAACCAAGGCAAACGCGAAATCGGCAAAGAAGCGTTCACCCAGTTTATGGCCTGCATGAACTACAACTACAAAGAACAGCTGGTCGACATGGTGATCATGGCAACTACAGACGGCAAACGTGCCGCAGCAGAATTTGTGGTCTTAGGCGAGTACATTAAATCTGACGAAGGACTGCCCGCAGCAAACGGCCAAACCTATCGCCTGCCTGCCGGCGCTTTTTTTGAAATCCGCGATAACAAAGTCGCGCGCATCACCAATTATTACAACCTGCAAGACTGGATTGCTCAGGTTAGTAACTAAGCAAACCATCCACAGCGTTGGGTTGTCAACTGCTGACAACCCAACGCGTCTGTAACCGCATAAGGAATTATGTTTTTATTACATGCGGTCAATGGCGCCATTTTGGCGACAGTGCTACACTGCGTTCAACATTCCGTTTGATCGCAGGTAAACACTATGGAAACCCTCACAGCCAAGCAAGACCGCATCGGTGCCCGTGTCCCGCATGAGGTATACGAAACATTGTGTCGTGCCGCCGAATTGACCGGTGCTACCGTCAATCAGTTTTTAGTGCAGTCGGCTTTAAAAGAGGCTCAGGCCGTTATCGAGCGCGAGGAAGTCATCCGTTTGTCCCCTCGCGACTGGAATTGGTTACTTGATCTGATGGAAAACCCGCCGCAACCCAACGCCAAGTTGCAGGCCGCTATCAAGCACTACCAGGACGCGAAGCAAAACGATGCGGATAATACCTTTAACTGGCAACCATGATCGGCAAGGGTTTGATTGCGGCCGCGAAGAACTGAATGACTGGTTGCGAAAGGTTGCTCGACAGCATCAGGACAAAGGCTTATCCAAAACCTTTGTTGCTATCGACGAAGCCAAGCCAACTCAAATCTGCGCGTATTACGCGCTCACATTGGCTGAACTCGAAAATCGCCATCTGCCGGATGCGTGGAGCAAGAAACTGCCTCGCCGCATACCTGGGGTTAGGCTAGGTCGGTTAGCCGTAGACCAAGCATTCCAAAATAAGCGGTTGGGTGAGTTATTACTGATCGACGCACTAACGAGGGCTCAACGCATCTATACCGAGGCGGGTGGCATCGGTTTGTTTGTCGATGCCATTGATGAACCAGCGGCTGGTTACTATCGGCGTTTTGGATTTGAGGCGTCGCCGGACAATCCGTTGTTATTATTTCTGCCCGCAACATCCATCGGCCTATAAGGAGATATTCCGTTGAGCTACAACGAAGACGAACCCCGCTTCTACCTCATTGACCCGGTATTGAGGGACAAAGGCTACCCGCGATCTTGAAACCAAGACAGCCAATATTGATGCGGCGGTATTCGATCTGAAAGCCGTCAACCCTAACGCGGTTGCCAATGTAGACACCCGCACAGCGCAACAAATTATCGATAATATCGAGGAGCAAGGGCGTATTGTCTCAAAAGCGCTGGCACAATTGCATGTCTTAATGAAATAGGATCTAAATTACAATTCTTTTCCAACATGCAGGAATTTATCAAGTTATTGCAGATAAACTCTTAATCAGCTTGCAAAAGCCTTATATTTATTTCACTAAACCTCAAGCTAATACTTCACCAAGGTAAAACAACATGTCTACAGCCTGGGCAGGCGGAACCGACGCCATTTTGGAACGCATGGAGCAAATGACGTCTTTGTTTGTCGAAGAAACGCGTAAATCCATGTACAAAGGCGAATCTGCAACTCATTGCGAGGAGTGCGGCGAGGAGATTCCTGAAAGCCGCAGACTGGCTATTCCTTGCAAATACTGCGTTGACTGTCAGACCGCGTTGGAAAAAGGTTCTAAATAAGAGCTTTAACCAAGTAAAAACCGCTAAACCGCATTCGCAATCACAATCGCCCGCTTGGGTGCCGGCAAGCCTTCACAGGTAAGAGCCGGATTTTCCGGGTCAATAAAGTTTTCCAGTGAATGGAAGGGCATCCATTCCGTCGTGCGCTGTTCTTCAGTGCTGGTCGTGGTCACGTCGACGATGCGGATATTGCCAAAACCGCAGCGCGTTAACCATTGGGTCAAGGTCGCGCATGTGGGTAGAAACCAGACGTTGCGCATTCTGGCGTAACGGTCTTCAGGTAATAAAGTTTCTCCCGGACCGCCATCGATAATTAAGGTTTCCAGCACCAGTTCGCCACCGGGTTTGAGGCAGGCCTTGAGCTCGAGCAAATGATCGATGGGCGAACGACGATGATAAAGCACGCCCATCGAAAATACCGTATCAAAGCACTTTAGCCCTGACGGGATATCTTCAATGCCTATCGGCAACACATAAATGGGCGCTTCTCCATGCAGTTTTCTGATCAGTTGAAACTGCATGACATTAAGCACCAACGGGTCGACACCAATCACCATGCGGGCACCAGCCCCCAACATACGCCAGCAGTGATAGCCGTTGCCGCAACCGACATCCAATACCAGACGGTCATTGAGCGAAGAAATGTGGTCTTTTAGACGATTCCATTTCCAATCGGAACGCCATTCGGTATCGATTTTGATACCAAACAGCTCGTATGGGCCTTTACGCCAGGGCAACAAGGTTTTTAACTGGGATTCAAACCGCTCACGGCTAGGCATAGGGAGATCAGCAGCATTGCCGATTTGTACGGTGTCTTGATCAAGCAAGCGGTATGAGGTCTCAAACACCGGCAGCTCAGCAATCATGTCTTGCCATTGGCTTAAGGTGCCATGGCGATTTTGACTGAGCGCGTTTTTGATTTGTTGGGGTAACAGTTCAACCCAGGCGTCTGCCTTGGCATCCAGCAAGGTCTGGTGTAAAGGTTGATAATTGATCATTGCAGTTTGGACGGCGTTCGCGTTGCGATCCGTTTTAAAGAGGGTGTTGGGACGTATGCAGATTTAACCCTGTCGAAATGACAGGGTTAATGCTCGGTTTTTTTACGAGTTGGCAGCTGATTTTCCGGATAAAGCTTCAGCATTGCGCTTTGCCAATCCGTCGATAACAGCACTTAAAGAGCCCTTTGTCTCGACTTCATTTGTGAATGTCGTGCGGTAATTGGTTACCAAGCTAACGCCTTCAATCGTAATATCGTAAGCCTTCCATTTACCGTCGCCTGCCAAAAACATCCGGTAATTAACGGCAACAGGTTGCAGACCCGGCTGTAATACTTCGGTTTTTACGATGGCTTTGTTGGCATCTTCACCGGCTTCCATCGGCAGAAAATGTACCGACCATTCTTTGAATTCAACGAAGGCTCTGGAGTACGTTCTTACCAATAAGGTTTGAAATTCATGTTTAAAACGCTCGCGTTCTTCTTCGGTGGCTGTTTTCCAGAGCTTGCCCAAGACCAAGGCTGAAATTTTGTCGAAGTCGGTGTGTGGGTAAATCACTTCGTTCACAAACTGGTTGACCTTGCTAAAGTTCTGGATAAAGGTTTTATCCTGAAGCTTGGCCTGCAATTTGTCTGCTGACACTTTGATAACCTGTTGCGGTGGGGCCAATGTGTCTGCACTCAAAGATAATGGCATGGCGCCGAGTATCAATGCCAAAACCCCAAATATCATAAAATTTGTCGCTTTCATAAACCCCTCATAAATCAAACTGGTGAACCGTTTAAGTCTTTGCCAATATCGGCTTGGTGTGTTGGCTGATACAATAGAATGCACATTAATCATGATGACATAAGTAACTAAAATGTCAGTAAATCACCACAAACCCATGAGCAAGCACAGATGAGCAATGATACCATCAAATTTCCCCTAACCCGAATGAGAAGAATGCGTTATAGCGATTTTTCCCGTCGACTGATGCGCGAAAATAATCTCACCACGGATGACCTGATTTACCCGATGTTTGTTACCGAAGGGGCAAATCAACGCCAAACTATCGCGTCCATGCCAGGTATTGAGCGTCTATCTCTGGATTTATTGTTGGCAGAAGCCCGCGAGCTTTATGAGTTGGGCATTCCGGCCATTGCGCTGTTTCCGGTGGTTGAAGCCGACAAGAAATCCGAAAATGCCGCCGAAGCCTACAATCCTGATGGCTTGGTACAGCGTAGCGTCAGGGCTTTAAAAGCGGCTGTTCCCGGATTGGGGATTATGACCGATGTGGCCTTGGATCCATTTACCACGCACGGCCAGGACGGGCTGATTAATCTTGACGGATACGTATTAAATGATGAAACGATTGAAGTGCTGACACTGCAAGCCTTGTCTCATGCCGAAGCCGGTGCGGATATTGTCGCGCCATCGGACATGATGGATGGCCGTATTGGGGCGATCCGGCAAATCCTGGAAGCCAATAACCACATCAACACGCTGATCATGGCTTATTCGGCTAAATATGCTTCCAGTTTCTACGGACCGTTCCGCGATGCTGTGGGTTCTGCCGGTAACTTGGGTAAAAGCAATAAAAACAGCTATCAAATGGATCCTGCCAATACCAATGAAGCCTTGCGCGAAATCCATCTGGATTTGCAAGAAGGAGCGGACATGGTGATGGTCAAGCCGGGCATGCCTTATCTGGATATTATTCGTAGGGTAAAAGACGACTTTGGCGTACCAACGTTTGCGTATCAAGTCAGCGGTGAATACGCGATGCTTAAGGCAGCTTCGCAAAACGGCTGGCTGGATGAAAAGCAGGTGGTATTGGAATCTTTGCTGGCTTTCAAGCGTGCAGGTAGCGATGCAATCTTGACCTACTTTGCCAAATCGGTAGCGCAATGGTTGCGCGATGAGCGGCGGTCATAATGTCAGTTGATCGCTATGCGGTGTTTGGACACCCGATCAAGCACAGTAAATCGCCGCGGATTCACAGCCTGTTTGCCGAGCAAGCCGGTCAAGCGCTCAGCTATAGCGCGATTGAAGTACCGGCCAAGCATTTTCAAAAAGTAGTCACTGCGTTTTTTGCTAACGGCGGCAAGGGCTTGAATTGCACGGTACCTTTAAAAGAACTGGCCTGGGCGTTTGCTGACCGATTGACCGAGCGCGCCAAGCTTAGCAAAGCCGTGAATACCTTAAAGCTGGAAGCTGATGGCTCGATACTCGGTGATAACACCGATGGTTGCGGCTTGGTCACCGATTTAATCAGCAACCACGACATCGTTTTAAGCAATAGTCGCGTGTTGATTTTAGGTGCTGGAGGAGCTACTCGCGGCATCATCGCCCCGTTGCTTGAACAAGGCCTGCAAACGCTGACAATAGCCAATCGCACTGTTGAAAAAGCGTGTGGATTGGCTGCCGAGTTTCAAGACATTGGTGCTATTTCGGCTGGCAGTTTCGCCGATTTGCAAGACCAACAATTCGATCTGATTCTAAATGCAACCTCAGCAAGCTTGACCGGACAATTGCCGCCGTTACCGGAAGATTTACTTGCTGCAAACGGCGTTTGTTACGATCTTGCCTACGGCAATGAACCCACACCGTTTGTGCGCTGGGGACTTGAACAACAAGCTGCCAAAAGTCTGGACGGATTAGGCATGCTGGTAGAACAAGCCGCCGAAGCTTTTTTTATTTGGCGCGGCGTTCGTCCGGATACGCATCCCGTCATTAACTTGCTGAATTCTGAAAGAAGCAGCAAAACGAGCTAATCCGTTTCCAAATGCTCATTTTTGAGCAGAATGTAATGCTGGTAGGAATACTCCAAAAAGGCCTTTTCTGATTCAGTTAAAGGCCTGACTTGTCTGGCGGGCGTGCCGACATAAAGATAACCACTTTCCAGCCGTTTGCCGGGAGGCACCAACGAACCCGCGCCCAGCATCACATAATCCTCCAGCACCGCACCATCCAAGATAATCGCGCCAATACCCACCAAACAATAATCACCCACGGTACAGGCATGCACGACGGCACGATGCCCAACAGTCACGCCTTTGCCAATCTTAAGCGGCTGGCCAATCGGTGAAAACGGTCCCGCATGCGATACATGCAACACCGAGCCATCTTGAATATTGGTTCCGGCGCCGATAGTGATACTCTCAACATCTCCGCGAACTACCACGGTGGGCCAAATGGACACATCATCACCAATGGTGACATCGCCAATGACTACCGCACTGTCATCAATAAATACCGCTTGCCCGATATGCGGTAACACGCCGTTAAACTGTCTAATTGCCACGTTAACTCCTGATTGATTAACTATACTAAGTTCGACTCAAATACTGACCGGTTGATTCATACTCCCAAATCCAGAGATAAATCCCGGCAATTGTAATAGCAAAAACACCCACCCATCGAGGTATATATGGCAATGTTTAACGCACTTAAACGACAATTTCGTTCGGTCATTGAATGGCAAAACCCAAGTCCTGACGCACTGTTTGAACAGTGGACCGAAAACGGTGATGAAATCAAAAATGCTTCAACCTTAATTGTCGGGCCTGGTCAGGGCTGCATTTTTGTCTATGAAGGCAAAGTTCAGGCAGTTATTCAAGAGCAATGTTCCATCAATCTTGATACAGCCAACATTCCGTTTTGGACCACGATCACCAAATTCATGCAGTTTTTTGAAAGCGAGCATAAAGTCGGCATCTACTTTTTTAAAGCCAGCCAAGTACTTGATCAAAAATGGGGAACGACCTCAGTCATTAAATATGAAGACCCAAAATACCAGTTTCCGGTCGGTTTAAAACTGTTTGGCAATTACAGTTACCGCATTGCCGAACCGAAAGATTTCTTCGTTAACATCGTCGGCAGTCACAATAATTTTTCCATTGATGACTTTAGAGCCATCATGTCGACACGGATTCTGCATCCTCTGGCCGATTTCCTGGCAACCAGTCGATTCAGCTATGCGGATATCGATGCCAACCGTGAAGAAATAGCGTTGGGACTTAAGGTAAAGCTGTCCATCGCATTTCAAAAGCTGGGTTTTGACATTACCGATTTTCGCATCGAAGGCACTGACTTTGACGAAGACACGCTCAAACGCATTAACCGGATTGCCGATTTAAGCGCTGAAAATCAAGCCGCCAAAGCCGCCGGAATTGATTACGCCAAATTGCAACACCTTGAAGCCATGCGCGAAGCTGCCAGAAATGAAAGTGGCGGCGCAGGCATGGGCTTAGGTCTTGGCGCGGGGATCGGCTTCGGTCAACACATGGCGGAAACCATGAATGCACCTGCCACTCAAGCACCGATCAGGCCTGCAAATGAAGCTCTGGATACACTCAAAAAGCTTAAGGACTTGTTTGCTGCCGAGCTGATCACGGCAGAAGAATATGCGGCAAAAAAACAAGACGTTCTCGATAAACTCTAATTATGGCCAATTGCACCCATTGCTCAGCGCCGTTACCGGCCAATACCAATCGCTGCGAGTATTGCGACACTCGCAATGATGTCGACCTCACCGGGCGTCAAGCCTACGCACTGTCTTCCAGAGTGTCCGGCCGATCTTGCCCGCATTGCAGCAAACCTTTGCAAACCATCGAACTGCAGCTCAACGGTACCATTCAGATAGACCGTTGTAGCGATTGCTTTGGACTGTTTTTTGATGCCGGCAAAATAGAGCTGGTGCTGGAACAGGCGGTCAGCGACGTTTACGACATCAATGTCCGTCAACTCGACAATATTAATAGCGATCGTTTCCAAACTGATAAACCCGTCAAATATATCAAATGCCCCGAATGCCAACATTTTATGCTCCGGCGCGTATTCGGCTATCGCAGCGGCGTCATTATTGACCAATGCAAAAGCCACGGGATCTGGCTGGATAGCGGTGAAATCACTCATTTACTGGAATGGAAAAAAGCCGGCGGTCAGTTATTGGCAGCCAAAAACGAACAGGCTGAAAGAGAAAAGCCGAAAAAGTCGTCGCCAATCAAAGAGTATGGCAACGACGGCTTTGCCGGAGCTGACAGTCGAACAGGATTGGATGCGCTTGATACTCTGGCAAATATTATCGGCAGCCTTTTTTAGATAAGCCGGCAAATCAATACAACATCGCCACAATCTATGCTTAGCGAATGATGATTTTATCCGTAGTTTTGTTTGGTATACTCACAAGAAAGGCCAAGCGCTTTGAGGGAGACTTATCTAAGAGTGTTGTTATGAATAAATTAGTAAATAGGCGAGAAAAAGAAGTTTCACTTTATTTGTATGATCACCAAAAGTAAGGTGAAATCTATGAGATTCGTTCACGTTAAACTCATTTTAATCTCGGTTTTTATCGCATTTACAGTCAACATACAAAGTTATGCTGAAGTACGCTCCGCCCCCTCAAAAACGAATTCTTTACCCACATTACTCATAGGTATCTGGCAAATAACAGAAGTACATATCGATACCGGCGCAACACGCACATTAATGTATACCAACAATGATTCCAGATTGAATGGTCGCTTATTTACTATTAATCACGATAGCTTAAAAAACAACACGCCGGAATATACACGCTGCACAAATCCAACGATTGCAACACAAATCCTCACACCTGTTGATTTGATTGGGCATAGCATGGCAGGACGAGGAATTCCTCCGGAAATACCAACACCGAAAGATTACGGTCTGCCGCTTGAGGACAATAAGCCGATTGAGGTTTTATCGATCAATTGTAAAGAGGGTTTATTGGAGGGTAATTTAGGAGCTGAGAGCGGCTTAAGTGGTGCTTGGATGATTACTTTGAGCAGCGATAAGCTGGCAGTCCGTTGGTATGATGAAACCATTCTCGTACTAAGAAAATTGCCTGAAAATGCAAAACCGATGGCATCATTTGATTGCGAAAAAGCTTCATCACTTGTTGAGAAAACAATTTGCGGCTCAATAGGGCTGGTGGCTTTTGACCAAAGTATTGGGCAATCTTATTCCTCAGCCGTAAATCAATATAAAAAACAAGGCAGTGTAAACACTATTAATCAGCTCCGTATGCAACAAAAAGAATGGCTAGCTACACGAGACAAATGTGGAGGCGATATTGAATGTTTAGAAAAAACAATGGTTGATCGCTTGGAAACGCTCGAAAGTGCGCCAATGGATCCATAAATTTCTATACCCTTTATACATTTTCCTGTACGAACCCATCCCGTCAATCGATCAATTTTAAAGAAATAAGCATGTCCTTTTTAGACTCCCTGTTCAAAGATCGAAAAAGCCAGCCACCAGTGTGCCATCTTGAGGCTGAGCCGATTTCAATTGAGACATTGACGGAACTTATCCCCGTCCGCAATTTCAGTCAAGACAAGTTACGCGCGTTTGCCACTGAGGCGAAATCCGATGTTTATCCTGAGCAAACGGTGTTATTTCGAAGCGGCGAACAGGCAGATTGTGTGCTGTATTTGCTTAAAGGTAGCGTGAAGCTTTCAGATAATGGGGGACAATCCTATGAAATTCAGGCAGGAACAACTCAGGCTAAATTCCCGTTGTCCAGTGGTGCGTTACATACAACGACTGCGATAACCAATTCAGATGTTGCGGTACTGCGTGTGTCCCATCATATTTTGGAGGGCAAGCATGCTGACAAATCAAAATTTACCGAACTGGAAATTCCCGAAAACCTGTCTGAAAACCGCTTGCTGCAAGCGTTTGTGCATCACTACAACAGTGAGGAAATGGAAATCCCTTCATTGCCTGATATTGCCGTTAAACTGAGACATGCCATGCAATATGACATTGGCGCAGCAGATGCGGTAAAGATCATCCAGCTGGATCCGGTAATCTCAGCAAAACTGGTTGAAGTTGCCAATTGTCCGCTTTATGTCTGTGAAGTCCCGGCAAAAAGTTGTTTGACTGCGGTGAGTCGCATTGGTCTTCACGCTACTCGCAGCCTGGTTATCAGCTTAAGTATTCATCATATTTTCAAGAGCAATTCACCGCTGATAAAAAAATATCTGGATAAAATTTGGCGACAAAGTCTTTACACATCGACGCTCAGTTATGTATTGGCCAGTGTGACCAAACAAGCCAATCCGGAAGAAGCTTTATTGGCAGGTCTTATTAGCGATATAGGCGCCGTGCCTTTTTTAAACTTTACTGCCAACTTACCCAAAGACTATTACTCAGCCACTGACATTGAGTTAATCCTGCCTTATGTCAAAGGCCCGATTGGCGCCAGAATTTTGCATGATTGGGGGTTTTCTGAGGACTTTGTCAGGATTCCAATATTTTCAGAAGATTGGTATCAAAGCCAAGGCCCGGAGCTAAACTTAACTGATATTGTGGTGCTGTCTCGTTTGCACAGCAAAATTGGACGCCATGAAGCCAGCGAATTACCAGCCATCACGTCAATTCCCGCTGCCAGCAAATTGAAGGATTATTCGCTGTCACCTGAACAATCACTAAAAATATTGCATGAAGCCAAACAACAGATTAGCGATGCTTTGTTAGCGCTCGGCAACTAAATTTATTGCACTCGGCGCATGGCTAACAGCGCCAAGGCCAATACAGTCAAGCTGGGTAAAACGGCTATCAAAGGTGGATTTAGGTTGTAAATCAAGCCTACATGTCCGGCAATCTTATCGATAATATTAAAGCCCATCCCGATTACCACCCCTATCATCATCCGACCGCCGGCGCTGACACCGCGTTTAACGCCGATCACAAACGGCGCGGCAATCAGCAGCATGATGAATGTCACCAGCGGATTGACTATCCTGCCCCAGAACGCCATTTCATAAACATGTGATTTCTGATGGTTGTCTTTGAGGAAATCGATATACATTTTCAAGTCAACCAGCGACAGGTTGTTAGGATTCACCACCACGATTTTGACTAAATCCGGCGCAATTGAAGAGCGCCAAGTGCTTTCGTTTTGTTGGTCAGCAAAAACTTGTTCGGTAGAAATCTCTGATTGCTTGATTTGCTCAAGCTGCCATTGCTGATCACCCAGATAACGCGCCTTATCAGCGTGAGTGGAATGGCGCAGATGCTGTTTTTCATCCAGCTCATAGATATTGATGTCGGCCAGGCTGCCATCGTCTTCGATTTGCCTGACATTGATGAATTGCTTGCCTTCGCGCAGCCAGAGTCCGTACTTGCTATTCATTACCACTTGCTCATTTTGTGCGGTGACTTTCAGCAATCTGGCAGCTCTCTCAGCCGATGGCGCAACGAATTCGCCTATGCCAAGCGCAAGACCGACAAGCAATGCACCCGCCAACATGACCGCGCGAATAATGCCAAACACCGATAAACCGGCGGCACGCATCGCAATAATTTCGCGGTTGTTGCCCATTGCCCCCAATATGAACAAGCTGCCCAATAAGGCCGAGGCAGGCATCAATTCATAAATAACCGTTGGTGATGTCAGTGCCAGATAAGTAAAAATATCCTGCAGGTCATAATGACCCTTGCCAAGATCTTTGAGTTCATCACTGAAAGTAAACAGATTGAACAAGGTCAACAACAAGACCAGAGCGACCAACGAGCCCTTTAAAATTTCCCTGACGATGTAGCCGGTAAGTACATTCACATGGCCACCTTGCTCTTAATGGTGTCCAGCAACCAGCGCCAGCCATAAAACCTGGCCAATAAAAAACTGCCAATCAATAGCAGCAACAGGTTGACCCCGACAGCGCCGAGCCAAGGCTGAATGGTTTGCTTAATCACCCAGCTTTGGCTGACGTGTACCAAATTGCCGTAGCTGAAATAGATTAAGAAACCGATCAACATGTTGCCGTAGACGCCGCCACGCGGTGAGATTTGCGCCAAAGGCACAGCAATAAAACTGAGTAACAATATGCCCAAGGGAATAAAAAACCGTCGTTGTAATTCAGCAATGTCGCGGCTTTCAGTGGACTTCAAGAGCACGTCAGTGGCTATCGATTCCTGGATGAAACTGGCTGCTGCAATCTTTGTATCGACACGGACGGCATATTCATCGAATTGCTCGATGATGTAATTGAAATCCCCCGGCTGTCCCTGAATGCGTTCGCCTTGCTCCAGAACCATATAGCGACCAGTCGGCAAATCTTGCAGTCGGCCGGCTTTGGCATTGATAATGCCGGTAGTGCCGTGTTGGCGGTTTTGCACAAAAACATCATGCATTTTGCCATCGCCGGTGATTTTTTCCACATACACCACTAAATCGCCCTGGCTGTATTCGCTGAATTTGCCGGCCGCGATGCCTCTGAGGTCAGCCGATTCTTCATCCTGCTGCATCAATTGGCCGACTCTGGCTTCCGCCCATGGCGCTACATAAGAAGCCATGCCGCCCGCCAAAATCGACAGCGGAAAAACCAGTAAAAAGACTGCCCGATAAATCACCCCGGTGCCGCCACCGGCAGAAGCGACGGCGGCCATTTCCTGGTCGCGATACATCCTGCCCAGCACCATCAGTACAGCCATAAAAATCGCCGCGGGCAAAAAGGTCACACAGGCAATAATTGTTTTTAAACCGAGAATACTTAACAACGTTTCATTGGACACCTGACCCTCAATGGCCTTGTCCAGCACTCGAATAAACTTCCGACTGACGATAATGACCACAATCACAGTCAGTACCGACATCAAGGTCTTTAATAAGTCTTGGGCGATCATTTTATCCAGGATGGAAATCAGTGGCCGATGCCCTGATTTGTAGCCCTTTGGCCAGTCTGCTTGCAAGCTTGTCTCCTCAATCTAAATCGATATTGTGTTGTATAATCCGGCCCATCTTTTCTCAATCCTTTTGAAATCAGCCGAGTAAGTCATGGACTATTTTATAGAAAGCGCCCCTTTAGAAAAACTGCAATCTGACTGCATCGTGGTTGGTGTCTATCAAGATAAGCAACTCTCTGCCGCCGCAAGCGTATTAAACAGCCACACCCAAGGGGTGATTGCCAAGGTCGTCAGTCGCGGCGACATCAGCGGCAAAGTCGGCGAAACCTTGTTGCTTAACGCGCTCACCGGGCTTGCTAGCGAGCGGGTGTTACTCGTTGGACTTGGCGAAAACAAACCGGTATCCGGCAAAAATTTCAAAAAAGCCCTGCAAGCCGCTGCCATTAGTCTGAAAAAGTCTTATATAAAATCGGTAGCATCGGCGTTGACAGAAATTCCGCTTGAAAACCTTGATGTGCAATGGAACGTTCGGCAAGTCGTTGAAAACTTCAATGATGTAGCTTACCAATTTACCGCTTACAAGTCCGATAAAACCACCGAAAGCAAGCTCGAAAAACTGATTATCGCCGCGCCTGAAAATCTGGCCGGTGCCGCACAAACAGGCCTGAACCAAGGAAAAGCAATCGCGGAAGGTGTTGCCTTAACCAAGCTGCTTGCCGATTTGCCCGGCAATATCTGTACACCCACATACATCGCAGATCAGGCCATTGCGCTGGGTAAAAAGCATGCCTCTTTGTCGATCAATATTCTCGAAGAAGTTGATATGGAAGAATTGGGCATGGGCTCTTTATTATCAGTGTCTCGCGGCAGCAGACAGCCCGCCAAGCTGATTACAATTAATTACAAAGGCGGGACCAAAGACAGTAAACCCATCGTTTTGATTGGCAAAGGCCTGACTTTTGATGCTGGCGGCATATCGTTAAAACCTGCGCCCGGCATGGATGAGATGAAATATGACATGTGCGGCGGAGCCTCCGTATTGGGCACCCTGCAGGCGGCAGCACAATTGCAATTGCCGTTGAATATCATCGGCCTGATTCCATCCTCAGAAAATTTGCCTGATGGCGATGCCAACAAGCCGGGCGATATTCTCACCAGCATGTCCGGTCAAACCATTGAAGTGCTCAACACCGATGCCGAAGGTCGCTTGTTATTGTGCGACACATTAACTTATGCCGAACGCTTCGATCCAGAAGTTGTCATCGATTTGGCTACCCTGACCGGCGCTTGTCTGGTGGCCTTGGGCCGTGTGCCCAGCGGCTTATTGGGTAACGATGATGCGCTGTGCGATGACTTAATCGCTGCCGGCAATATTGCCAATGACACGCTCTGGCGCTTGCCGCTGTGGGAGGAATACCAGGATCAGCTGAAATCCAATTTTGCCGACATCGCTAATGTTGGCGGCAAAGATGCCGGCACCATTACCGCCGCATGTTTCCTGGCGCGCTTTGCCGAGAAATTCCGTTGGGCGCATCTGGATATTGCCGGTACTGCCTGGCGCACCGGCCAAAACAAAGGCGCAACTGGTCGGCCTGTACCATTATTGGTGCAATATCTGCTCAACCGGGCACAAAGCTAAAATCGATTCATGCCGGAAGTCACTTTTTACGTCCTGGAGTCCAGTTCCCAACAAGAGCGATTTTTGTTTGCTTGCCGATTAATTGAAAAAGCCTATCGCACGGGCCAATTTGGCTACGTATTAACCGATTCAGACGTGCAAAGCCAGGCAATTGATGACCTGCTCTGGACTTTCAGGGCAGGCAGTTTTATTCCTCATCAACGCCATAACGGTGATCCACCGGCTTTGCAAAACATGTTTCTGGTGGGCTCAAAGCCGGCGCCAGATCCCTGGCACAAATTAGTGATTAACTTATCGGCTCAATACCCGGAAAATTACCATCAAGCTGAACGAATTTTTGAAATTCTGGATAACAGTGAAGCAACCAAAGAGCCTGGAAGGCTTCGTTATCGTCAGTACCAACAAAATGGATGCGTCATTGCCACGCACAAAATTTCTTAACACAAACATTTGATTTTAACCCTGCGACAAAGCCAATCGCTTTGTCGACTACGCTCAATTACTTTGCCCACTATGGAAAAAACATACGCCCCGCACGATATAGAACAACGCTGGTATCAAACCTGGGAACAGCAAGGCTATTTTGCTGATCAGCCCGAAAAAACCGACGCGGAATCCTACTGCATCATGATCCCGCCTCCGAATGTCACCGGCAGCCTGCACATGGGCCATGCCTTTCAAGACACCATTATGGATGCCCTGACGCGCTACCATCGCATGAAAGGCTACCGTACTTTGTGGCAACCGGGCACCGACCATGCGGGTATTGCGACGCAAATGGTGGTGGAGCGTCTGTGTAATGCCGAGGGTAAAACTCGCCATGATTTTGGTCGAGAAAAATTCATCGAAAAAGTCTGGGAATGGAAAGAAGAATCCGGCGGCACCATTACCCGCCAGTTGCGGCGCATGGGCTCGTCTCTGGATTGGAGCCGGGAACGCTTTACGATGGACGACGGCATGTCGGACGCGGTGCAGGAAGTCTTTATTCGCTTGTACGAAGAAGGCCTGATTTATCGCGGCAAACGCTTGGTCAATTGGGACCCGGTGCTGCACACTGCTGTGTCCGATCTGGAAGTGTTATCTGAAGAAGAAAGCGGCTTCATGTGGCATATCCGCTATCCCTTGAGTAATGGCACCGGTCATTTGATTGTGGCAACTACCCGTCCGGAAACTTTGCTCGGCGATGCCGCCGTGGCGATACATCCCAATGATGAGCGCTACAAACATTTATTGGGCGAATATGTTGAGCTGCCCTTAACCGGTCGCCGCATCCCCATAATTGCCGACGAATATGTCGATCCTGAATTCGGCACCGGCTGCGTGAAGATTACCCCGGCTCATGATTTTAACGATTACGAAGTCTGGTCACGGCATCGCAATCATTCTGCCATCCAGGAATTACCAAATGGCGGATTGATCAATATTTTTACTGTCGATGCCCAAATTAGAAACAACAAAGACGATGACAACCAGCTGATTCCGCATAAGTATTTTGGTCTCGATCGCTTTGATGCACGTAAGCAGATTGTGGCCGATTTAGAGGCGCAAGGTTTGCTGGAAAAAATCGCCGACCATAAATTGATGGTGCCGCGCGGCGATCGCAGTCAAAGCGTAATCGAACCGCTGTTAACTGATCAATGGTACGTTAAAGTCGCGCCATTGGCGGAACCGGCCATTGCTGCGGTTGAAAATGGCGATATTAAATTCGTGCCAGACAATTGGAAAAATACTTATTTCGACTGGATGCGCAACATTCAGGATTGGTGTATTTCTCGTCAAATTTGGTGGGGCCATCGCATTCCTGCCTGGTATGACGATCAGGGCAATATTTATGTGGGACGGTCAGAGCAAGAAGTTCGCGACAGTCATAAATTATCCGCCGATTACGCCTTACGGCAGGATGAAGATGTGCTGGATACCTGGTTTTCGTCCGCTTTGTGGCCGTTTTCGACCTTGGGCTGGCCGGAAAATACCGAAGAATTGGCCAAGCATTATCCAACCAGCGTTCTAGTCACCGGCTTTGACATCATTTTCTTCTGGGTGGCGCGGATGATCATGATGGGGCTGAAGTTTCAGGGCCAAGTCCCCTTCAAGGAAGTATATATTCATGGCTTGGTGCGCGATGCCGAAGGTCAAAAAATGTCTAAATCCAAAGGCAATGTTTTAGATCCTATCGACATTATCGATGGCATTGAACTGGAAGCACTGGTCGCCAAGCGCGTTTCC
>JABFRC010000040.1 GCA_013141375.1 Methylococcaceae bacterium
GGTGATGTATTTACCGATCAGCGATACCGTGTAAGCGGAAAAATGCAGCGGCGAATCCACTGGCGATAACAGATTACAAACCGGAATAATCAACGTCACTGCCACAAGAGTCAGCATTACCGCGCTGCCTGTTTTGTCATTAACCCACCATGATTTGTACATTTTCAGGCCTCCGCTGATCTGCCTTTCTGCGGAAACAATCCGCGCGGGCGCTTTTGAATAAACAGGATGATGAATACCAACACCAGAATTTTTGCCAGTACCGCACCTGCAAAAGGCTCAAGAAACTTATTGGCAATCCCCAGCGAGAAACCCGCCACCAGGGTGCCGAGTAAATTGCCGACTCCGCCAAAGACCACCACCATAAATGAGTCGACGATATAGGCCTGGCCTAAATTGGGGCCGACATTGGTAATCTGGCTTAAGGCCACGCCTGCAACTCCGGCAATGCCTGAACCTAAACCAAAGGTCATCGCATCAACGCGGGCGGTTGGGATGCCCATGGCTTTCGCCATATTGCGGTTTTGCGCAACGGCCCGCACTTCCAGGCCCAGCTTGGTATGTTTGAGGATTTGCAACAATGCGATAAACACCAGCAGACAAAACACCAGGATATAAAAGCGGTTCCAGGTCAACGACAGAAAATCGTTAATCTGCCAGGATCCGCTCATCCATTCCGGCGTGGCCACGCTGCGATTTAACGGTGAAAAAATAGAGCGCACAGTTTGTTGTAAAAATAAACTCACGCCAAATGTGGCCAACAAGGTTTCCAGTGGTCGACCATACAAAAAGCGAATAATGCCGCGTTCAATCGCTACCCCAACCAACGCGGCCACCAAAAATGCCACCGGAATCGACAAAATCAGGGCCACGCCCAAATGGTTCGGCAACAATTGCTGCATCACATAAGTGGTATAAGCCCCCAGCATCATCAGTTCTCCATGCGCCATATTGATAATGCCCATGACTCCAAAGGTAATGGCTAAGCCTATCGCCGCCAACACCAGCACGGCACCCAGGCTTAAACCGAAAAAAACGGTTTCGATGGAACTGTAAATCTGCAGACGGGTACTGATTTTTGCCAGTGCGGCTCCCGCCAGATTTCTAATATCGGCATCCGCCTCCAGCGGCTGACCGTCGGCATCTTTTTCTACCATGCCTTTGAGCTGATTGACGGCATCCAGGCTGTTATGGTCCTTGAGCGCATCAATTGCCTTGATACGCACGGCCTTGTCAGTGCTATTCATGTCCTGTAACAGGAAAACCAGCGCGATTGCCTTCTTGACGTCGACATCGGTTTCTATTTCTGCGCGGGTCTTTAATAACGCCAGAGTATTGTCATCGGCCTCTTTTGCCATCGCCTTAACTGCCGCCAAGCGCACGGTCGGATCGTCAGCGCTTAATTCCAATTGCCCGATAATTTTGCGCAGCGAGCCTCTGAGTTTGTTGGTCAGATTGATTTTGGTCACGGCTTCACGTTCGACCGTGCCGGATTTTTCACCGGTAAGTACATCGCTAATGTCATACCCTTGATTATTTTCAAGGCCGATCACCAGCTTATCATCGGCCTTCAATAGGAATAGTTTTCCGTCCAGCAAGGCTTGCGAAACAGCCAATGCTCGGGCATGTCCACTGCCTGCGAGCTGGTCAATGGCCTGCTCACGCTCCTGCATGGAACCTTGTTTTAGTGTGGACAAGATGTTGCTGAACGTATCCGTACTTAACTCATCCTGGCCAATGGTTGGAATAGAAAATATCAGCAATATCATTGCAACTAGCCAACTGCATCGTTTAAAAAATTTCGCTTTCATGTTCTCTCCAGCCCTTCGGTAGAGGCTCTCACCGCATTGGGCAGTGAGAGCCGATAACAAAAATTACTTAGTATTTCTGTCCTGAACACTTTTTGGTTTTGGTGTTGAAATTGCCGCAACTGATTGGCGCGGTCCAGTCGGCGATGATGGGTTTGCTTTCAGGCAAATAATCAGACCAGGCATCACCATCAACTAATTTATTGGTTTGCCAGACAGTCAGGAACTGGCCGTTGTCCTGAATTTCACCAATCAACACCGGTTTGCTGATGTGATGGTTAGGCAACATTTTTGAGGTGCCACCGGTCAGGTTCGGAAATTCGACGCCGATAATGGCTTTTTGCACCGCATCGGGATCGGTCGTACCGGCTTTTTCAACTGCTTTCACCCACATGTTGAAACCGATGTAATGCGCTTCCATCGGGTCGTTGGTGACGCGTTTGGGGTTTTTGATGTAGTCTTTCCATTGCTGAATAAACGCTGCGTTTTTGGTGGTATCCACACTCATGAAATAGTTCCAGGCCGCCAGATGTCCGACTAACGGCTTGGTGTCTATGCCAGATAATTCTTCTTCACCCACTGAAAAAGCAATCACCGGAATATTTTCAGCTGAGATGCCCTGGTTGCCCAGTTCCTTGTAGAACGGGATGTTGGCATCGCCATTGATGGTTGACACTACCGCTGTTTTCTTGCCTGCTGAACCGAATTTTTTGATGTCAGCAACAATACTTTGCCAGTCTGAATGACCAAATGGCGTGTAATTGATCATGATGTCTTTTTTAGCCACACCTTTGGAAAGCAGATAAGCTTCTAAAATCTTGTTGGTGGTGCGTGGGTAGACGTAATCAGTTCCCGCCAGTACCCAGCGTTTGACTTTCAGATCGTTCATCAAATAATCAACGGCCGGGATGGCTTGTTGATTTGGTGCCGCGCCAGTGTAGAACACGTTTTTAGAGGATTCTTCACCCTCATATTGCACTGGATAAAACAGCAGACCGTTGAGTTCTTCAATCACCGGCAAGACTGATTTCCTGGACACCGATGTCCAGCAGCCAAAGATGGAAGCTACCTTGTCCTTGGTCAGTAATTCGCGGGCTTTTTCGGCAAACAGCGGCCAGTTTGAAGCAGGATCAACCACCACCGCTTCGAGCTTTTTGCCGAGCAAACCGCCTTTTTTGTTTTGCTCGTCGATCAGCATCAGCATGGTGTCTTTCAATGTGGTTTCGCTGATGGCCATGGTGCCGGATAAGGAATGTAGTACGCCGACCTTAATGGTGTCTTCAGCCATTGCAGAAGACGCAGTCGCCAGTAACAGTGTTGACAATGCACTGCTGAGCGCGATTTTACGTAGAGAATAAGTAAGTTTTTTCATTTTGGAAATCCTGTTAGAGGGCATTAAATTTGCCATTGGAAACCGAGATTCATTGCATTGACTTTGTCGCCATCTGCAGAGGAGGTGTAATTAAGTCCTTTGGTTAAGAGATCGCCGTACTGCCAGCTCAACGACACCTTGGCATTGTGTCCGTCAATGACGTAATTAACGCCTGCCTCGTAGACATCGCGATTAGCACTTCGGGTCGGTTCAACATTGACGTAACGGGCATAGGGCTGGACCTGACCGATCCAGATTTTTTGCGGGAACAAATACATGCCGCTGAAATCATAGGCATTGCCTTCAAACATCGAGAAACCGCCACCGGCATTACGCGAGGCCTGACTGTAGCCGCCGGAGATGCCGTAATTTTTGTACTCGCCGTTCAAGGTGATCACACCGTTATTGGGCAGCACTTTTTCGAATAAAATATCAGCAGATGTCCCTCGAAAATTGCCCGGATCGGCAAAAGTGCCTGCACCGCCTTCCTGATATTGATTGGAAACAGCCGCGGTCAGAATATCGCCGCCTTTACCGTAATAAGTACCCGAGGTGTAATAACCCGGATTTTTTTCGACTTCCAAGAAGTTATAGGCAAAGCGCTGGGAATAAAGAATGTTGTCGTCTGCATTGGCACCGCCACGCAGTCCACGGAAGAAACCCACGGCGTATTGAAAGCGGCCGTCAAAAAATGCCCCCCACACGGTAGCACCGTCATCACGTCCAAACGAGCCTGCCGAGGTGCCGTCGGATTTGATGGTTAGATTGTAATCGGCAGATTCAAACGGTGTACCACCCGAAAAAATGTTGTAAATGGCACTGTAAAACGGGCCGTTCATTTCGCGGCGTTCAGCAGGTACCAACATTCGACCGACCCATAAGTTGTACATAGGATCAATTTCAAACTTGCCAATTGCATCCAGCACCCTGACTTCGCCACCGTTACTGCAAGTCTGGCAATCGGTATTGAATTCAACTTTCAGGTATTTGTGAATTTGACCGTTTAAATACAAACGAATGTTGTCCAGATTAAAATCATTGTTCCATTTTTCAGCACCTGGATTCCCTGCGGCTCCTTCTTGCGCCCTAAAACTGGTGCGTAATCCTGCGCCGACACTAACCCACTTAGTGTCGTCGATTTTGAAAGTCGCTCCGGCATAGGAATCGGACGCCTGGCCTGCAG
>JABFRC010000043.1 GCA_013141375.1 Methylococcaceae bacterium
CGGCTGTAAACTTTGGCCAGCGCCTGCTCTTTAAAGTCTTCAGAATACCTAGTATACGTTTTCATCTCTCATCTCAAATTTAATTTTCTTTAAAAATTTGAGACGACAACTATTCTGACGCGGGGGGTAACCCCCCATCAAATATCTACCTAATTTCCCCTGATTGCTCGCGACACCCCTACTTCTTGCCACCGCGTTACACGAAGGTGAAAAAAGCGGCGCAGATGATTATGAAGAAGCTTTAAAAAATACCGAGCTAGCTGCCGATCTTCGCTCATTGATTGAAACAAAACTTCTACCTGCTCAACAAGCGCATATTCGCACTTTAAATCGATTGTTAGACGCTGCTTAAGTTGTTAGACGGTTGATACCCCTTATTACTAACAATGGAGTTACGCTCATGATTAGTCGTATACGATATGGTTTATTGGCTGTCTTGGTTATCTGTTCGACAATTTGGGCAAATGAACCAGTAAATTCAGCCACAAAAAGTCTGAGCAAACAAAATTGTCCAGAATTCAGTTCGCTTGATAAAAATCACGATGACTTAATTAGTCGAGAGGAAGGCTTAAATAATGAATTTGTCGATAGGCAGACGCCGACCTAGATGGAAGTTTAACACCTGCAGAATTTGCCAAGCTGGAATCGATTGTGCAAGGAGAAGATTCTTTAAAAACTGACCATCCTCAAGTTGTCGAACAGTATAAAAAGGGGAAATACATTTCACCGGGCGAACAGCTCGAACGCAATAAACGCGAAGGAAAGTAGTGGATCTTTTGTAACTACTCACGCCGTATAGAAGCTGCATTGCCAACAAGTCCGATTTGAATAGGGCACATCCTGTGAAAACTGCATTGATCAAGCCAGTGTTCTGATAGTTGCTTCTCGGTTTCAGTGGCGCGTCTCTTGGCTGCGGCAATGAAACGATCCGTAACTATACCGGCACCTGATTTGATAGCCGCTGTTTACAGCAAAGAAAAGCCGGGCAAGCCCGGCTTTTTATTACCGACTTGTGTCAATACAGAACGGATTTAAGCAGACATTTTCCGTTTATGCAGCCCCAATAAGGTCATCATGCCACCAATCATCAACCAAACAGCGGCCGGGACAGGCACAGCAGTCAGCGTCAACGTACCCGTTGTCGTTGCCACAAAACCATTCGCGACAGAATGACCTTGAACACTGCTAACACTATTGATTAGTGGCGATGCATTGGCACTCAGGGAAAACAGAGCATCACCACCGCCCACAGTGGGGTTATACACTAGAGAATTGGTAGACCCTAGCGATCCTGATAGAGCCAGGCTGTATTGACCAGCCCCAATACCAAAGCTGCTCAACACCCCGTTGCCGCCAGTAATGTTGCCTGTCATTAATTCTTCACCATCACTGAAGCCAGTATCAGTTTCGAAACTGTAGTCAGGACTGGTATCAAAATACAACGTAATTTTCCCGGTAGGATTGTTAAAACTTATAGTTCCAGCCGGGTCGATATTGGTAACTTGAAAAGAAAAAGTAGAAACTGCTGTCAGCTCATAACCAGAGCCAGTTCCTCGGGTATTGAAATTGGGCGCATTAACTGTTTGCCCCGAACTTAACAGCTTGTGACTGTCTACACTCGTTTGAAACCAACCTGACACGGTTTCGCCAACAACTGGATTGGTCAATGCCGATGTCAGAAAAAAACCTGAACCAAAATGATACTGATTAAATGGCCCCACGGTATCTTCGTCACCCTCTGCACTGGTGGCATTGAGGTAGTCTGCAGTGCCTGTCCACACCGGTGCCGCTTGAGTATTTGTAAAGGGTAATAGCACCGTTGCTAACAGAACCATAGAAGAACGCTTCGGTAGCAACTTATTAAACTTTATCTGATTCATCATACACACCACTTTAAATAACATTAACACATTTACATCAATAAGGAACGAGGCCCAATAGAGTCTCAATCCACACATTTCATCAAGACTAGCTAAAAAGAATAAGCAAAAATGCGCCATGGGCATGAAGCGTAGGTTTTACGCTCCAGCGTATCCAGAAAAGTCGGATTCATGTCACAACTGAAAAATACGCTCGATTTATTTAACTGTATGTGCGGCAAGCAACATAGCGGACACTCTTATCGTCAGTAGGCAACGCTGGGGGGCAATGGCGCTAAAGGCGAACAAAACAAGGCATGTTCTATTTTCTAACTGATGCTACGCACTACGGCTGATATAAGCCTAGAATAGTCGCGGTTAACTGAATGCATCTGAGGTGTCCGCCATGAAAAACTCTCTGTTAAAGTTATAGAGCGATTATTTGATGAGCTCGTTACTGTCGAGGCAACGTTGGCCTGCTTTTCGTGCCAGGTTGCAGGCAGCCCTTATAAACAATTTCGTGGCGGTTTTGAAAGATTGTTATTTTTCCCGCTTCCTTGGCTTCGCTGGTCTTCCATCAAAAGCGTGCCCCTTAGTGCAAGGTTATATGCTATAAAAAATAGCGCGGGCTATAGGATACCGGGAACCGTGTTTACAACTTGAATCCTTGAGAGACTACTATGGAAAATGATGATATTCATCCAAATGCACCTGCTGGAGGAGGTGGACCAGGCGCATTTCGGAGTGCTGGACCGATAGGCACGAACTCAAATATGGACAAATGGATGAATCCTGGGCCACTTGGCGCCGGACATAATGCCATTGTTGCAGGCGATACCACTCTAGCCGACAAGAATTGCAACCCGAAATGGTTCGACAAGACGAAGTCATACTCTGTTTCGAAGCCGACGTCTGCAGCAAATGCGTTGACATTCACTGGCGACGACTTGAACTTCTTGGCTCGAATGCTCTACGCCGAGGCCACTGGATCTGGTGCATGCCCAGACGCTAATGAGCGAAAGAAGGAGAAGGCAGCGATCCTGCACGTTTGCTATTTCCGAATCGGCAGAAAGGGTTATCCTTCAAACAGCTATATCGCGAAAACCTTCACTGATGTTGCAAAAGCTCCAGGACAGTTTGAATCTGTATTCAAGTCAAACAAGAAGCTTGATAATAGTGCTGAGAGTGTGTGTAAGTCGCTCGGGGTGAAGGAATGTGCGGATTTGGCAGAGGCGTTGGCTGCAGTGAATGAATTCCTTAGCAGCGGACCAAACTTCAAGGCCTATCCTTTCGACAAATTCCTGGCTTCTACAGGGCGTGCGGGTTGGGTCAAGTACGGGGGCAATGAATTCAGTCTCTTCCCGGCAATGAAAGATGCAATGGCTAAGGAGATAGGCTCATGAAGTTCACATTGTATTTGCCAATGCTTATGTTGAGCGCATCGGTATTGTCTGCACCCAATGAGGCATCAGTTAGCTACTCGGCCGGTGCTTTTACATTTGAGGAGCATTCGAGTGCAGCGGTTGCCGACCTTGATGAACTGCGATTGCATGCGCGGACCGGCAAACCAATTGCATTGAAATTTAGTCGAAGTCGTGGCGTCGCAGATGTGGTCGATCTGACGGCACAAGGCAATCTTCGCGTAGGTGGCCAAAGGATTCTGTGGCCCGATGGTCACATTGATTCAACAAAGAAAGGCCTTTGGGCACTGAGTGAAGGCGTTGCCGTCCAAGCTTCCCCGTCGAAGCTCATCGTCAATTTCCAGCAGCGCAATTGTCGACTGAGCGCTCCGAAGGGCTTCAGATTTGAGCAATTGAATGCAGGCCAAGTGCCACGCTCGATGGCGGCGAATGACAACTATGCGTATGCGATTCTGGAAGCGCAGCGGCAGGATGGTCACCCACAAATTCTGCTGCCAATTCGAGTCAGCCTGACCACCTGTCAGGTAACTGTCGGTACCAGGTTTGTTAGTCCAGGGTTTGACTACCGCCTTCAAGTTCGAGGGGAACGCGCCTTGCTTGCTAGTCGCGCGGAATCGGCATTATTGCTGTCGAAGGATGTGTTGACTTGGAGGCGCGAGAGTTTGCCTACTATGACGCACGCACTGCTCGCTGCGAATATCATTATGTCAGGTGGTGTTCAGATCGCGGTAAGCCGCGCAGACAGGGACTTTGCGCTCGGCTTCTTTAGCAAGGCCGAATCAGACGGCGCAGTTTGGCAGGATACTTCAGACATTCAGTCAAAGCCGATGACATGGATTGATGGCGCGAGGGAGGCCGCCTTTTCGGCAGCTTCCTTTCGATAACGTGCGCTATCGAAATGGCTGGATTTGAGTTGGAATACACATAATGAATCAGCCCACCTTGCAGCCTGCAAGGTGGGCTGATTTTTTGTCGCTAGGCTATGCGGTAGCTGGCTTCCAACAATTTGGCATGAGCCGCTGCCAGTCTGGCAATCGGGATTCGTGGCGCCGAACAAGAAACATAATCCAGTTTGATATGTTGGCAAAAGCGTATCGATTCCGGATGGCCACCTTGTTCACCACAAATACCTATCTTCATATCGGGCCGAGTAGCGCGCCCTGACACAGCGGTCATTTTCATCAGTTGACCAACCCCTTTAGCATCAAGCACTTCAAACGGGTTGTCTTCGAGTAAGCCGGTTTCATTGTAGAGCGGTAAGAATTTATTTTCCGCATCTTCACGGGAAAACGAGAAGGTTGCCTGGGTTAAATCGTTAGTGCCGAATGAGAAGAATTCTGCAACTTCCGCTAATTCACCGGCTCTTGTGCATGCTCTAACAGTTTCAACCATGGTGCCGAATTTAAATTCCAATTTAATGCCATAAGCACTTTCAACTTCTTGTTGAATTTGATCGACGAAGGTTTTTACTTTTATCAATTCCTGCACGGTGATGACTTGCGGCACCATGATTTCCGGCAAAATAGCTGTGCCTTCTTTAGCGCATTGTGCCGCCGCTTCAAGAATGGAGCGAATTTGCATCTGGTAAATTTCCGGATACGACATACCCAGACGCACGCCTCGATGGCCCAGCATGGGATTGACTTCGTACAATTCCCTGACTTTTTTCAGCATCAATTCTTTTTTGGCAATGGCCTTATTGATGACTTCTTCCGTCAGCTGGTTGAATGGTGTCGGCAAGGCTATTTGCGTGCCCAAAGTATCCAGCGTCACTTGCTGGCCGTGAACAACCACTTTATAAAGATTCAATGATTTGATTTCATCCTGCAGTTGATGCTCACTGGGTAAAAACTCATGCATCGGCGGATCTAACAACCTGACTGTGACAGGGTAGGGCGACATGGCCTCGAATATTTGTTTAAAGTCATCGCGCTGAATTGGAAAGAGTTTTTCCAAGGCATTTTGTCTTTCTTCTTTACTGTCGGCCAAAATCATATCGATCACTAATGGCAGACGGTCTGAGGCGTTAAACATGCGCTCGGTACGACACAGGCCAATACCGGTCGCGCCATAACTCACCGCCATGCGCGCACGTTCCGGTGTATCGACATTGGCGTGGACTTCCAGTTCGGCGACGTCATCCGCCCAGGATAATAGGGTTTTGAGTTCTTCGGAGAAAGACGGCTCAATCGTTGGGATTTTGCCGATATAGATCAGCCCGGTACTGCCATCGATAGTAATGATATCGCCTTCACGAAGCTGCAAATCGCCAATGACTGCCTGGCGGGCACGGACATCTATTTTGATATCTTCCGCACCGGCGATACAAGCTTTGCCCATGCCGCGTGCAACCACAGCCGCATGTGATGTTTTACCGCCACGACTGGTTAAAATCCCTTGCGCGGCAAAAAATCCGTGAATGTCTTCAGGCTTGGTTTCCTCCCGGAGCAAAATAACCTGCTCACCGGCGCGTCCCATTAATTCAGCACTATCGGCATCGAATACACATTTACCTGATGCTGCACCCGGTGATGCCGGCAAGCCTTGCGCTACCGGCTGGACTTTGTGCGCCGGATCAAGTTGTGGATGTAATAGTTGTTCCAGTAACTCCGGGTTAATGCGCAACAAGGCCTGTTCCTTGGTGATCAGGCCTTCGGCTTCCAATTCCAATGATGTCCGTACCATTGCGGTAGCGTTCATTTTGCCGTTACGTGTTTGCAGGCAGTACAACACGCCGCGTTCAATGGTGTATTCGTAATCCTGAACTTCGTGATAATGCGCTTCAAGTTTGTTGCGCAAATCGACCAATTGTTTATAGAGATCGGGCATTTCCTTTGCCAATTCATTAACTGGTTTGGGCGTGCGGATACCGGCAACCACGTCTTCGCCTTGAGCGTTCACCAGGTATTCTCCATACATTTCATTGACGCCAGTGCCCGGGTTGCGGGTAAAACCGACACCAGTGGCGCAATCGTTGCCCATGTTGCCAAATACCATGGCAACGACGTTAACCGCGGTGCCGTTGGCCATAGCCGGAGTGATTCTAAACTCACGACGATAATCAACAGCGCGTTTGCCCATCCATGAATTGAATACCGCTTTGATGGACAGCTCTAATTGGGCATAGACATCCTCAGGAAACGGCTTGCCGGTTTCTTCCAAGACAACCTGTAAAAACAATTCGCTGATTTGCTGTAAATGACCGGCATCTAGACCGACATCAGCCTTGATACCGGCTTGTTGCTTAACGGCTGCAAAATGATAATCAAATTTTTCATCCTCAATGCCCAAAGCCACCTTGCCGAATAGCTGTATGAATCGGCGATAGGCATCATAAGCAAAGCGGGCATCACCAGTCTGCTCGATCAAGCCAGTCAGCGTTTTAGCATTGAGGCCAAGATTCAAGATGGTATCCATCATGCCGGGCATTGAAATCGCCGAGCCGGAACGCACCGATACTAATAAAGGATTTTGACTGTCGCCAAAGCGTTTGCCTGACAAGGCTTCGACTTCGGCAATGTGGACTTTAACATCGGCCAATAAACTGTCGGGCAACTGATGTTTTTCGAGATAATCAAGGCAGGCTTGGGTAGTGATGACAAATCCCGGTGGCACGTTAAGCCCGATCTGGGTCATTTCACAAAGGTTTGCGCCTTTGCCACCCAGTAACACTTTGTTTTTGCCATCGCCATTTTTAAATGAATAAATGTATTTTTCAGTCATGATGTGGTCTTCAAGTAATTGATTAAAAAGCCTTACCAAGCAAAAGCTGCTGTTAAATTTTGCATTTTGCAGGCAAATTCATTGTCGATATAGTGAGTTCGGATAAGTATGAAGGTTTGGCCGACAAGTGTAGGTGATTTTTTATCTTTTCAGCATGAAACTTGAGCTCATAAATGAGTTTGTTGTTGGGGAAAAGTTTTTATGAGGCTAATAATGTCTTGATTTCAGGCACACAAGACCCGCAATTCGTTCCCGCTTTCAGACATCGTCCAACGTCTTGATGGGTTTTAAGTCCCTGTTTCTGGATGGCGGTTTTGATGGTCTGTTCGCCGACATTAAAACAGGCGCAGATGATTTTGCCGGTATCGGGAGTACCCTCAGGTGGCAGACCGGTCAACAAGGCCATGCGTTCTGATTTATCCAATGTTGCTTTTACAAACAGGCTGCTTAGCCAGCTCCTCTGGGGAAATTGATTGTTTTTGGCGATAAAAATCACACTTTCCAGGCGGTTATCGATCAGCATTGCCGCGCGGTAGTTGCCTTGAGCCGGGTCTTGATATTTCTGCCATAGCGACGATGCGGTGTCGTGCGTGTTACAGCCGGTTTCTTTGGCCCATTCCAGACAGTCTTCCGGAATCGAGTCAGCGGCCAATTCATAACGATAAAACTGATCGCCTTTAATTTTGACCCAATATTCAGACGAGATTGACGTCAACTCATGCCGCGACAAGATAAATCCTTGCCAAACCGGTTGATACGATTTGATACGCACCGGCGTGTGTTTGCTTTCCGGTTGTTTGGAAATGGGATCGACGAAGGGATTCACTAGCGCTCCCATGCGCCCGTGACTGGCATATTGCGCTGTCCAATGCATCGGTACAAAGACATTGCCCGGTTGCTGGCTGTCTGTGACGTGAACTCTTGCCAACATGGATCCCCAAGCGCTTTCGATACTGGCCAGACTATCGGCCAATAAATCATAACGTGCGGCATCGACAGGATGTATCTCGACAAACGGCTCGGGCTTGTGCTGATTGAGCTTGGCAGCGATGGCAGTGCGGGTCATGGTATGCCACTGATCACGCAAACGGCCGGTATTCAAGATGAGCGGATAATCTTTATCCGGCAGCCTGCCCGGAAAGCGAGGGCTGATGGCGATAAACTGGGCTTTGCCGGAAGGGGTATAAAATTTTCCGTCATCGAACAAACGCGCCCGACCTTGCGGATAATGTTGATTAACCGGCCATTGCGTCGGCTGCAATTGATCGTACTCTTGAACGCTGATGTCGGCAAACGCCGAGATGTCGAAATCGCGCTGACCGTTATTTTCAAATCCCGACAAGGCCGCATGTTCGCGGAAAATTTCTGCCGAACTTTGATAAGGGAATGCAGCTTCAAAGCCCATGCGCCGGGCGACTTGACTGATGATCCACCAATCCGGTTTGGCCTTGCCTGCGGGTTGGAATAATGCCCGTTGCCGGGAAATGCGCCGCTCCGAATTGGTGACGGTGCCGTCTTTTTCGCTCCAGCCTTGCGCGGGCAATAACACATGCCCAAGGGCAGTGGTGTCGGTGTTGGCGATGCAGTCGGACACGACCACAAACTCGCAGCCTTGCAAGGCAAGTTTTACTTTATCGGCATTGGGGAGACTGACTACTGGATTGGTGCCCATAATCCACACCGCTTTGACTTTGCCGTCGTAGATCGCATTGAATAAATCGACAGCGGCAAGCCCAGGTTTTGATGCTATCTGCTGGCTGCCCCAAAAGCGCGCCACGCGATCTATATCATCGGCATTGGAAAAATCCATATGCGCCGCCAATTGGTGCGACAAGCCGCCGACTTCTCGCCCGCCCATCGCATTAGGTTGGCCGGTCAACGAAAACGGCCCGCTGCCCGGTTTGCCAATTTTTCCGGTGGCCAGATGGCAGTTGATGATGGCATTGACTTTATCGGTACCGGATGAGGATTGGTTGATGCCTTGGCTGTATAAACTCATCACCTTGTCAGTGGTGGCAAACCACTCGTAAAAACGTTGCAGGTCTTCTTTGTTTAACCGGCATTGCGCTGCGACTTGGTCGATGTCGGCGTTTTCTGCCGCTGCTAATGCTTCGGCATAGCCTTCGGTGTGTTGTTCGATATAGCTTGGGTTGGTACGCGGTGCGCACCCTGCGGAAAGATAATGAAGTAAGCCATTAAACAGCCAGGCATCACTGCCACTGGCCACAGGCAAATATAAGTCGGCAATATCGCAACTGGCGGTGCGGCGCGGGTCGATGACGACAATTTTTAAAAGCGGATTGGTTTCTTTGGCGGCGCGTATGCGCTGAAAACTGACCGGATGACACCAGGCCGTATTCGAGCCTATCAATATGATTAATTCGGCGTGTTCAAGATCCTCATAACAGCCCGGTACTGTGTCCGCACCGAACGCACGTTTATGTCCAGCCACCGAAGATGACATGCACAAACGGCTGTTGGTATCCATATTGCCGCTGCCGATAAAACCTTTCATCAGCTTGTTGGCGACGTAATAATCTTCCGTTAACAGTTGCCCCGAGCCGTAAATTGCCACCGAATCCGGGCCGTATGTTTCGATGGTGCTGAGAAACTTGTCGGCCACCAAATCGAGCGCTTCGGCCCAGTTGGTTTCGCGACCATAAACGCTGGGCTTTAACAATCGGCCTTTCAGCTCAATCGTATCGCCCAGTGCCGAGCCTTTCGAGCACAGCCTGCCAAAATTCGCAGGATGAGAACTATCGCCTTTGATAAGTAGACGATGGTTGCTTTCATCGGCCAGCGCACTGATGCCGCAGCCGACACCGCAATAAGGGCAAGTGGTTGATATGGGTTTATTCATTAGAAATCTCGTCAGTCGAGCCGACAATGTTGGGAATGCAGACGCATCAATCCAACTTAGCCCGCATAAGCTTTACCAAACACCAATAAGTCTCTCAAGCCGGAAATGTCGGTTTTTTTCTCCAGCAGCTCCTGATACCAGACACCATCCGTCGTATCGCCATACAACACCGCTCCCACCAATTGATTGGCTTTGATGACCAGCTTTTTGTAAATCCCCACGCCAGGATCGGTAAATCGAATGCTTTCGCTGCTGTCATCACCGATAAAATCACCGACTGAAAACAGCTTGATGCCGGTCACTTTAAGCTTGGTGGCCGTAGGCAAGGTGATATATTCAGCCACACCATGAGCGCTAAGATGATTAGCGCAGACTTTCGCCTGCTCAAACAACGGCGCGACTAGGCCAAAGGTAGCACCTCGGTGCTGGATACATTCGCCGACCGCATAAATGCTGGGGTCATAGCTTTGTAAGGTGTCATTTACCACGATGCCGCGTTCGCAATACAGGCCCGCCTGTTGAGCCAGAGCCATATTGGGGCGCACGCCGATGGCCATAATGAATAAATCGCAGGCCAATTCGCTGCCATCGCTTAGCTGTACAGCCTTGATGTGGTCCTGATCATTTCCCCGCAAGGCTTCAAGTTTGGCGGCCATTTTAAATTTTATGCCGCGCTGCTCCAGCTCGGCTTGCAGCATTTTTGCGGCGGGTTTATCCAGTTGCCGGTTCAGCAACAGCTCATTGTTATGAATGACGGTCACCTCCATGCCCCTGAGTGCCAGTCCATTCGCCGCTTCCAGACCCAACAAGCCGCCACCTAACACCACGGCATGTTTATGGCTGCTGCTGTATGCCAGCATTTTGTCGACATCGATAATATCCCTAAAGCTAATTACTCCCTCCAATTCATTGCCTGGCACTTCGGCGATAACGGCTTGCGAGCCGGTGGCGATCAACAGGCGGTCATAGGAGGCAACGGTGCCGTCTTTGGCTGTCACGGTGCGATTTATTCTATCGATGCCAACCACGGCTTTATCACTACCTGCATGCAGCGTGATGCCGTGATCGACATACCATTGACGATCGTTGATCACAATGTCCTCGATGGTTTTATCGCCGGACAGCACCGCTGATAGCATGATGCGGTTGTAGTTGCCATAAGGCTCGTCACCGAACACGGTGATGTCATATTGATCCGGCGCGGCGGACAATAATTCTTCCACTGTGCGCATACCGGCCATGCCGTTGCCGATGACGACCAAGCGTTGTTGTTTCGTCTTGCTGTTTAGCATGATTCAGGAATTGTCATGATGCCTTCTGCCACCATCACGGCTTCACCGCCGACCCGGATGGTTAGCGTCTCCAGTCCTTTATGATCCATTTCCAGATTCAGCACACTGCGACGCTTTTTGTCATCGCCGCGATCGACTGCGAAGGTGTAAGTGCCCTTCTTTAGCTGCTCAAAGGAACACAGATAGGAGGCAAACGCGGGCATTGCACTGCCGACGGGCGGGTCTTCTTGAATGCCGATACGAGGTCCGAGTAAACGGGCATTAAAATCAGAGTCAACAAAAGGCGTTTTGGCTGAAAACAGCAATATTTCCTGGGCGGCAGTTTGCGGCGCAGCAGACTGACTCCAGGCGGAATAATTAAACTTGGCTTTCCTGACAGTTTCGTAATTCCAGACCGGCACAATCAAATAGGGAAAACCACAGGAGACTAGGCGGGCAGCATATTTTTTAGTATCGATTTCAGAAGCGTCAATCGCTAAAAAACTCGCTAATTCTTCACTCGTTGGTGCAAATCGATCGATGAAAGATGACACTTTACGGGTGAACTGCACAAAAGTTGGTTTGCCATTTTCAGCAGAAATATTAACTTCCAGGGCCCCCGCATTTTGTTTGAAAATGATCGGGGTAATTGTGCTAGTCAAGTCAATAGCTCCAATACTGCCCAACACAAAAGCGGTGGCGATGATCGGATGTCCGGCAAAATCTATTTCTGCCAGCGGTGAAAATATACGCATCACCCGGGTGGTGCTTCGGCTGTCGGCATGAAAGACAAAAACAGTTTCAGAGAGATTCAACTCTCTGGCAATCAGTTGCATTTGTTGGTTATTCAGGCCCTTGGCATTAGGAAATACGGCAATTTGTGCGCCACTGAAAATCTGCCTGGTAAAGGCATCGGCAATATAATATTTATAGTTCATTGCCAGACTCCTGTACGTTGACTTCAACTCGGTTGTTATTAATGCGAATGCCGTAAACGGGAATTTTGACCGTTTCATCTTCCAGGCAAACGCCGGTTTGCAGATTGAAATGCTGCTTATATAAAGGTGAGGCGACCACTGGCTGTCCGTTAATATCGCCAATCAAGCCACGCGACAACACATTGGCGTGACCGAACGGGTCGAAATTGTTGATGGCGTAGCACTGATTGTTTGCAGGCAGGTAAAAAATTGCCACCTGCTGCTGGTCCACTAACGCGCACACGCCAGAATTCGGCTGTAAATCATCAACGCCGCACACATCTTGCCAAATCATCACGCCACCTCTAACAATTTAAAATGCTTACGTTCGTTATCGTCCGCTGGACGAATCTGCCCGCGTTCTTCGACAAACACTACGTTGTCATCTTGCTGATCGCTGTTGATGAAGTGGCGAAAGCGTTTGAGTTTGGATTCATCTTCAATCGTGGTTTTCCATTCGCATTGATAGGTATCGATCACATGCTGCATTTGCTGCTCTAATTGCTCGCATAGCCCGAGTTTGTCGTGAATGACCACGGATTTAAGATAATCCAGGCCGCCTTCCATGTTTTCCATCCATACCGAGGTGCGCTGCAGGCGACCGGCAGTGCGCACATAAAAGCTTAAAAAGCGGTCGATATATTTGATCAAGGTGTCTTTATCCAGGCCGGTGGCGAATAAATCCGCGTGGCGCGGTTTCATGCCGCCGTTGCCGCAGACATACAGATTCCAGCCGTTTTCAGTAGCGATAATGCCGACGTCTTTACCTTGAGCTTCGGCGCATTCACGCGTGCAGCCGGACACGGCAAATTTGATTTTGTGCGGTGAACGCAAGCCTTTGTAGCGGTTTTCCAGTTCTATCGCGAGGCCGACACTGTCATCGACACCATAGCGACACCAAGTACTGCCGACACAGGATTTAACTGTTCGTAAGGATTTGCCGTAAGCATGGCCGGATTCAAAACCGGCATCGATGAGTTCTTTCCAGATGTGGGGCAATTGATCGACGCGAGCGCCGAATAAATCCACGCGCTGACCGCCGGTAATTTTGGTGTAGAGCTTATATTTTTTCCCCACCTGGCCTAAGGCAATCAACATATCCGGGCTGATTTCCCCGCCGGTGATACGCGGCACGACGGAATAGGTGCCATCTTTTTGCATGTTCGCCAAAAAGGTATCGTTGGTGTCCTGTAAACCAAGATGCGAAGGTTCCAGGATGTGCTCATTCCAGTAAGACGCCAGGATATTGCCGATGGTCGGTTTGCAAATTTCGCAGCCATGGCCTTTGCCGTGTTTTGCCAGAAAATCGGCAAAGGTTTTGATTTCGCCTACCAACATCAGGTTGTAGAGATCCTGGCGGGTGTAGGCAAAGTGCTCGCACAAGTCGGTGTTGACTTCAAAACCTTGTCTGGCCAGTTCGCAATCCATCACCGACTTGAGTAATGCTGAACAGCCGCCGCAACCGGTAGCGGCTTTGGTTTCTGACTTTAATGCACCGATGCTGGTGCAGCCCGCTTCAATAGCTGAACAGATCGCACCTTTAGTAACATCGTAACAAGAACAGATTTGTGCGGAAGCGGGCAGGGCATCCACGCCGAGCCCGACGGATTCATCCGAGCGATGCGGTAAAATCAGGGCATCGGGATTTTCCGGGAGTTCGATCCCGTTCAGGCAATATTGCAGTAAGGTGCCGTAACCCGAGTTATCACCCACCAGCACCGCACCCAGTAACTGCTTTTTATCCTGACTGACGACCAGTCGTTTATAAATACCGTTATCGCCATTTTGGTAGCTGTACACCAGCGCGCCCTGAGATTTGGCGTGCACATCGCCAATACTGGCGACATCGACGCCCATCAGTTTTAGCTTGGTGCTCATGTCGGCACCGGTAAAACTCGCAGCTTCACCTGCCAGATCAGCTACCACCGTGCGAGCCATCGCATAACCGGGCGCGACCAGGCCAAAAATTTTGTCATTCCACAAGGCGCATTCACCAATCGCGTAAATATCCGGATCGGAAGTCTTGCATTGATTGTCGATGACGATACCGCCGCGCGCACCGACTTTCAGCGCGCAATCCCTGGCCAGCTCGTCGCGTGGACGAATGCCAGCTGAAAACAGAACCAAATCGGTTTCCAGTTCATCGCCATCGGCAAACACCAACTTGTTTATGCAATCAACTCCATCAGAAATGTCGATGGTATTTTTGCCGGTGTGAACGGTGATGCCTAGTTCTTCGATTTTACGGCGCAGCATCGCACCGCCGGCATCATCCATCTGCATTTCCATCAGGCGTGGCGCAAATTGCACCACATGAGTGGTTAATCCCAGGTCTTTCAGCGCCTTAGCCGCTTCCAAGCCTAACAAACCACCACCGATTACCGTGCCGATCTTGCCGGTTTTTGCAGCGGCAGCCATGGCTTCAAGATCTTCAATGGTGCGATAAACCAGACATTGAGGCCGATCATGTCCCGGTACCGGCGGCACAAACGGATATGAGCCGGTCGCGAAGACCAGCTTGTCGTAAGCGATACTGACGCCTTTTTCGGACACTAGTGTTTTAGCTTGGCGATCAATTGTTGCCGCTTTATCACCGATATGAATGGTGATGCCATGCTGTTCAAAGAAACCGGGTTCGACCATGGACAGATCTTCTGCGGTTTTGCCGGAGAAAAATTCCGATAAATGCACGCGATCGTAGGCCGCTCTGGGCTCTTCGCAAAAGGTCACTATTGTGTACTCGTCTTTAAGCGGACTAGCGACCAAGCTGGCCAGAAAACTCTGCCCGACCATGCCGTTACCGATGACGACTAATGTTTTTTTTGTGGTCATGATTAACCTCGATCTACATCATTTATTCTGGTTCCCAGTTATACCCTTTGGGTGCGCGCTGCGTGGGAACCTAGATTTGTAGGGTGGGCATGTTGTTTTGCCCACCGCATTTATTCTGACAATGGTGGGCAAAAATGCGCTGCCCACCCTACACCTAGTGGAGTATTAGCGCTAAAAACTAATATTCCCCTGAAGCCAAATTTTTTGAGTATCTGTCGTGGTAAAGCCACCTGGAGCAGCCGGGATAGAATTGTCGGAGCTGTAATAAGCGTACTTGGCCAACAATGAATAATGCTTGCCGAATTTCTTGGTGGCTTGAAAATCCCATTCCTTGCCGTACTGCTGTTGGCCGGTATCGTCAGTAAAGTTATGAAATACACCGGTCAAGACCACTTCACCTCGATCCAGCACACTGCTCACAGTGCCGAAGACGTCGCGAATGCCGTTATCGGGCGTGACCAAAAATAAGTCGGCCCAGCCTTGGAAGGCATGGTTGGTACCCAATGGCGTATCAAAATGCTTGTTTTTGCCGTAACCATCGAGTTGTTCCATGGCGCCTTGAACGGTGAAGTTGTAGGCAGTGAAGCCGCCCATTAAATTGACGCGATTGGCTTGATATGGCGTTTTTCCATGGCCGTAATTTTGTTGATAACCCCATTCTGCGGTGTACACCAGACCGTAGTTATCGCTAAGTTTTAGGGAATCACCGGGCTTTTGATAATTCGACATCCGCAAGCCATAGGTTTCATTGGATTTTTCGTAATTTAGGTTGGGGTTGTCGGCGGATGCTTTTTCGATGTAATCCAGCCAATAGCCGTAGCCGACCAGATTGCCATAATCCCCCACTTTGTAACTGACGTTTAAGATGGGTGCATTGATGTTTTCGGTGGTGCCTGTAAAGGTTTGCACATTGCCGATATAGCCTGCATTAACGGTTAAGCCAAATAACTGTTGATTGTTATGCGTGATCAACACCGAATCGAAAGTGGTTTCCATTTGTCGCCAGCCGACGTTGCCGATAAAGCGGTCGTCATCAAACTTGATGCGTTGCCTGCCGCCTTTGATCAGGGTATCGGGAATACCTGCATAACTCAGCCAGAGCTGGTTGAGTTCGCTTTTCTCGGGATCGGCAACCGTTGAATATCGGCTGTCACCGCCGCGATAACGGGTGCTGTTGAAATCTTCTTGCATTGCCAGGTTACCTTCGTATTCAGCGTAACCCTGGAAACCATAAAAGGTTGGAGACAATAAACCGGCCCGCAGACGTGCAGTATTGGCATTGGCTGTTTGCGGAAATTGGCCTTTGAACTTGGCGCCTTTGTCTTGATCGACGTTTTCATAGCGATAGTTAAGATCAAGTTTCACCGCGCCGTTTTTGCCGTAATGGTAAAAATTAAGGGCATCTTCGACTTCCTTGGTGATGTCGGCCAGGACTGGAGTAGAGCCTAACGTCAAAGCAAATAGTGAGATTGAAACTTTGGATTTGTGTTGTTGCTTAGGCATAACGCCTCCTTAAAAAGGTAAAAATCAATTTATCGTAGGTTGGGCTAACAGCTTTATCGTTAACCCAACATCACCGCTTAATACAAAATCAATGGGTGTGATCGCATTCAGTAAGGAAGCTCAGAATGCTTTCCCGATAGCGGTAATAATCCGGGTGAGTCAGTAAAGCTTTGCGGCTACGCGGTCTGGGTAAATCGATTTCTTCAATCTTGCCGATGGTGGCGTGCGGGCCGTTGGTCATCATTACTACGCGGTCGGCCAGCAAGATGGCTTCGTCGACATCGTGGGTGACCACAATCGCGGTGACCTGGGTTCTTTCCCAGACTTCCATCAACACGTCCTGCAATTCCCAACGGGTTAATGAATCGAGCATGCCGAACGGTTCATCCAGCAATAACAGCTTGGGGGACAAGGCAAAGGCGCGGGCAATACCGACCCGTTGGCGCATGCCGTTGGACATGTCGGCGGCTTTTTTAAACATGGAATCGACCAGACCAACGCGGGTTAAATAGTATTCAACGATGTCTTCACGTTCTGATTGCGAGGCGTGCGGATAAACTTTGTCGACGCCCAACATGACGTTTTCAAAGGCCGTCAGCCACGGAAACAGGCTCGGTGCCTGGAACACCACGCCGCGATCCGGCCCTGCGGCAGCAATTTCCTTGTTATCCAGAATAATCACGCCTTCGGAGATGCTGTTTAATCCGGCAGTCATCGATAAAACGGTCGATTTACCGCAACCCGAGTGACCGATGATGGAGATGAATTCGCCCTTTTTCATTTTCAGATCGAAGCCGTCAACGACCTTAACGGTGCTGTTGCCATCGGGGGTCGGGTAGACTTTCGACAGCTGCGAAAACTCCAAATAGCGCGGCTTACCTAAATCATCTTTACCGGGTTTTAAGGTCGAGGTATCCAGTTTGAAATCATTGCTGGTATTGGGGCGAACATCCGGCAATTTGACTTGTTTCTGATCGGAAACAAGATTCTTCTGCATGCCTATGTCCATCAGGTACTGGGTGATTTCAGCCCGATACTGCTTGAATTTCGGATTGTGATTTAGCGCCGTTCTGTCCCGAGGACGTTCGATGTCGATCTTGAAATCCGGGCCTAATGTGGCGTCCGGTCCGGGGTTGAGGGGGATAACGCGATCGGCCATATAGATGGCTTCATCGACATCATTGGTAATCAGGATGACGGTTTTCTTTTCCTGCTCCCAGATCCTTAAGATTTCATCCTGCAGGTTGCCGCGGGTTAATGCATCCAGCGCGCTTAAGGGTTCATCCAGTAACAGAATGTCTGGATTGGCCGCCAATGCTCTGGCGACGTTAACCCGTTGCCGCATGCCGCCGGAGAGCTCGGCCGGTTTTTTGTTCATCGCATTGCCCAGGTTCACCATGCGCACATATTTTTCGGTGTGAGATTTGCGTTGTTCTGCAGTCCAATCTTTGAAGATTTGATCCACTGCCAACGCAACGTTTTGAAACACAGTCAGCCACGGCATCAATGAATAATTTTGAAACACCACGCCGCGATCAGGGCCGGGACTGGTAATGGGCTCGCCTTGTTTTAACACCGCTCCGCTGTCGGCCTGGATGAGTCCGGCGATAGTGGAAATTAGCGTGGTTTTGCCGCTGCCGGAGAAGCCGACAATCGCGATAAATTCGCCTTGCTTGATGCTTAGGTTGATATTGTTGAGGATCGAAGCCTTCTCTTTGCCTTCGCCATACGTTTTGCTGACGGCTTTTAATTCCAGCAGCGGCAAAAAGGCATCATTCGAAGGGGACAATGACGTTGACGATGTGGGCATGTTAACTACCTGTTTAATGTGAATGTCCTTCGACAGGCTCAGGACGAACGGTTTAAGTTGATTCCGTTCGTGGTGAGCTTGTCGAACCATGAATGGAATCAACTTGTTCATATTTTTCTTCATGGCTAACTCCTGGTTTAAACCGTCTTGCCGAACGAGAAAACCTTTTGGAACGATTGCATGATGCGATCCAGTGCAAAACCGATTAGGCCGATGGTGAACACGGCGACCATGATTCTGGCCAGCGAGTTGGAACTACCGTTTTGGAATTCATCCCAAACGAATTTCCCCAGCCCAGGATTTTGCGCCAACATTTCTGCGGCAATCAGCACCATCCAGCCCACGCCTAATGACAGTCGCATGCCGGTGAAGATGTAAGGCAGGGAAGAAGGAATAATGATTTTTTTGATTTGCGTGCTCCAGTTAAGGCGGAGCACCTTGCCCACGTTCACTAAGTCTTTATCAACCGACGACACACCCACGGCGGTATTGATCAAAGTCGGCCACAGGGAACACAAGGTGACGGTAATGGCTGAAGTCAGAAACGATTTTTCAAACCAGGAATCATCGGTGGTGACATACACCGCACTGACCACCAGTGTGATAATTGGTAGCCAAGCCAATGGCGACACCGGCTTAAAGATTTGAATCAGCGGATTAATCGCAATGTTAATGACCGGACTCATCCCGCACAGCAGGCCGACCGGCACTGCGATGAACGTGGCAATGACAAAACCTGCAAAGACGGTGTACAGGCTGGTAAAAATCTTATCCAGATAGGTCGCTTGGCCGTTGTAGGGGCGGGTTTTAATTTCTGCACTTGGATCGGCGGCCTTTTTTTCAGCATTGTGTTCCAGCTGACGTTGATAATAAGCCGCTTCTTTTGCTCGTTCAGCAAAGTGCTCATCTAATAAGCCGCCCGCTTCATGCCAAACCGCAACCGGTCCGGGAATGGTGCCCAAACTGGTGTTGACTTTGGATGCCGAAAAGCTCCACATGCCTAGAAATAGCATAAAAGCGATAATCGGCACGCCCATAATCAGAAAAAGCTGGCGAATTTGTATCGCCGGATTTTCTCCCGCCGCGATTTTTACCAAGGGCACAAACCAGGTTAGGCCGGTAATGTTTAAAAATTTGATCAGTGCGTTAGTCATTTTGATCACCACAATTTAATGTAGGGTGGGCAGGTTTTTTTGCCCACCTTTTGTATTGTTTATTTTGGTGGGCAGAGAAACATTGCCCACCCTACGATTTCCTTTATTCAACCACCTTGCCGCCCACCACTTTTTGTTTGCCTTTAAGACCGATAGCAAATTTAGCTAGATAATCATTAGGCTTGTTGGCGTCGAAGCTAATGCCATCGATAAACTCGGCACTGGCTGGCTTGATGCCGGTTTCACTATCAGCCGGAAAGTCGCTGGCTTTGGCCTTACCTTCGGCAATCAAGGCCTTGGCGGCAGCCATGTAAACATCAGGGCGATAGACTTTTTTGGCGGTTTCCAGGTACCAGGCATCAGGTTTGAATTCGTTGATTTGTCCCCAGCGGCGCATTTGCGTCAGACTCCAGATCGCATCGCTGTAATAAGGATAAGAACCGTTGTGACGGAAGAACACGTTGAAATCAGCCAAGGGCCGTTTATCGCCTTTTTCATATTCGAAGGTGCCGTTCATGCTGTTGGCCAACACCTCGTAATCCGCGCCGACATATTGTTTTTGCGACAACATTTCTACGCCTTCATTACGATTTTTATTGTTTTCCGCATCCAGCCACATTGAGGCACGGATCAAGGCTTTGATAACGGCTTTGTGAGTGTTGGGATTTTTGTCGGCCCATTCTTTGGTGACTCCGAAGATCTTTTCAGCGCTGTTTTTCATCAGCTCATAATCACTGATCACCGGTACGCCAATGCCTTTGAACACCGCTTGTTGATTCCACGGCTCGCCGACGCAATAGCCGACAATCGTGCCGGAATCCATCGTGGCGGGCATTTGTGGGGGCGGGGTGACGGACAGTAAGGCTTCGGCATCAATCTGGCCGGAAGTATCTTCAGGCGGTGCGTAAAATCCCGGCTTAATTCCGCCGGCCGCCAGCCAGTACCGCAATTTCATATTGTGCGTGCCGACCGGAAAGGTCATCGCCATATTGAAGGGCTTGCCTGCCGCTTTGTATTTTTCCAATACCGGTTTTAAGGTATCCGCTTTAATTGGATGCACCGGCTTGCCGTCTTTCATCGGAATCTGCGGCTGCATTTGCTTCCAGACATCGTTGGATACCGTTATCGCATCGCCGTTTAAGGTCAGAGTAAAAGCGCTGACAATATCGGCTTTGGTGCCATAGCCGATGGCGGTACCAAAGGGCAGTGTGGCGAGCATGTGCGCGCCGTCGAGTTCGCCGCTGATAACCCGATCCAGCAACACTTTCCAGTTGGCTTGGGCTTCGAGTTGTACGGACAAACCTTCGTCTTCGAAATAGCCTTTTTCCAGCGCCACCGCCAACGGTGCCATGTCGGTCAGTTTGATAAAGCCCAGTTTCAGGCTTTCTTTTTCAAGTTTTTCTGCGGCGCAGACATTAACTGCAAAGGTTAAAGTTGATACAGCGGCCAGGGTAGAGAGCGCCGTTACCAGTTTTTTTATAGTTACCAGGCTGGTTAAGTTCATGGTTACTCCATCAGTATTAAAAAAAATCAAAAAAAAAGGCGTCAGCCAAACAAAATGCCGAAGACATTTCGTTGGTTGACGCCGTTGTCAAAAGGTTCATCTTGAACCAGGAGGTAATTTACTCCGCCGTTGGAGTGCTTAATTTATATTAAGCAATGCATGTGCCAACTGGGTTATTTTGATATTTATGTAAATAACAATAATAAATACAATGGGTTATTTATTAGTGTTGTTTTTGATGATGCTGGGATTTGGAGAAAAATGCATTACATGGGTGCGATATCCGGGATATGCGCACCAAAAAAGTGCCGTAAATGATTTTTAGCGGGGGAATAAGATGGTCGTTAAGCGCAGTCAGTATTGTGAGCGGTAGTGATAATGTG
>JABFRC010000251.1 GCA_013141375.1 Methylococcaceae bacterium
GATTCCTATAGTACCGTTCTCACTGAGTTTATCGAAGTGCGGGGGGGGGGGGCGAGGCACCCTAATTATCTAATAAAATAAATAAAAGACGCCAAAACCACACTCATTAATGCTCGATTGAAACATTTGAATGGGGCGTTGCATATTAGGTGTATAACTGTGTCTTAGGGCACTTTTAGCCTTGCATATCAGGCTTGGGTTCCAGCCTGATATACAAAACCCCCAAGAAATGCCCATCAACCACCGGAGCGCCATCATGAGCAAAGAACAAAAAAGCAATAAAGAAACCAAGAAAAAACCAGCGTTGAGTCCAAAAGAAAAGAAAGCTGCGAAAAAAACCAAGAAAGATTCCAAAGACTGAGCCATCGTTTTTTCCTACTCGCCTAATCGTTCATTAACCTGGTTTCGGAGGCGCATCGTTCTCGATTGATGCGCTTCACCGTCTTGATTACACCGCCTCCCCATCGAGAATTATCACGCTTTTAGCTGGCGCTTATGTAGGATTTACTAACTTATTGACGTAATAAAACCAGTTATAATGCAGCATATACACAATAATTTCGCCATGACGCTCCATGAAACAGTCCCATTTTAATGGCAATGGTAGCCCCAATCATTTTCAAGCCCTCAATTCTGGGTTTACTACCCATTATGCTTTGCCTTGGGTAGTATTACTGCTATGTCTGGCCGCGACCGGGCTATTCTGGAATTCGTCTCGGCTGCAAACCGATAAAGCTTTTCACGATTACTTTGATTTTCGCGTTCGTCAGGCCGTCATCCTGACTGAACAACGCATTCTCGCGCAAGAACAGGTGTTGCGTGGTGCACTGGGTTTATTTGTGTCTTCAAAGTCCGTCGAGCGCGATGAATTTCACCGTTTTGTCACCTCGCAGCGTTTGGAAGAGAACTACCCTGGCATACAGGGCGTAGGTTTTTCATTGATTGTACCGACCGCTGCTATGCAGCAACACTTGGCAGCTATCCGCAAAGATTCCGGGCATCCGGAATATGTAATCTGGCCTGATGAGCCACGAGAGTTCTACACTTCTATTATCTATCTTGAACCCTTCTACGGTCGCAACCTGCGGGCGTTTGGCTACGACATGTATTCTGAACCCGTGCGCCGGGCGGCCATGGATAACGCCCGCGACTCAGGCCTTGCCAGCATTTCCGGCAAAGTCACGCTGGTGCAGGAAACCGATAAGGATATCCAATCGGGATTTTTGATCTACTTACCCGTTTACAAACATGGCGCGCCACAAGGCACGATTCAGGAGCGACGAGATAATATCCTCGGCTGGGTCTATTCACCTTTACGCATGAATGATTTGGCGCTGGGCATGTTTGGGGAACGCTCGGAAGATCTGGACATCGAAATATACGATGGCGAAACCAAGTCACCTGAAACCTTACTCTTTGACAGCAAGAATAATCACGACCCCTTAAAAACGTATTTGAGCGCCACTCAGACAATAAATGTGGCTAATCACATCTGGACGCTGGCAGTCCATTCCATGCCAACCATGGCATTCAGATTCAAAAACAACACACCCAATATCGTCGCGGCTACCGGCGTCACTTTAAGCGTATTGATGACCATGTTGGTATGGATGCTGATCAATGGTCGTAGCCGGGCGATGGCATTCGCCAAAGCAATGAATATCGAACTGACCAAGGAAAACGAAAAAAACCTTGCCTTGTTGCGCAACGCCAGTGACGGCATCCATATTCTGGACATTCATGGCAATATCGTCGAAGTCAGTGATTCATTCTGCAAAATGCTGGGCTACAGTCGCGATGAAGTACTGGGCATGAACTTTCATGAGTGGGATGCCGGCTTTCAAGAACCGGAACTCACTCGTGTGTTTAAGCAGCAATTTACCACCGATCAGCGTTCTCAATTTGAAACCCGCCATCGCCGTAAAGACGGTTCAACTTTTGATGTCGAAATCAGTGGCGCGCGAATGATGCTTGGTGGACAAACTCTGTTGTTTAATTCTTCACGCGACATCACTGATCGCAAGAAAACCATAGAGGCTCTGATTTTAAGTGAATCCGAGTTTCATCTATTGGCTGAAGCCGTACCACAAATCGTCTGGATCACCCGCGCCGACGGCTGGAATATTTATTTCAATCAGCAATGGGTGGATTACACCGGTTTAACCTTGGAAGAAAGCTACGGCCACGGCTGGAATAAACCCTTTCACCCTGATGACCAACAGCGCGCCTGGGAAGCCTGGCAAAACGCTGTTTACAACAACGGCTCATATTCACTGGAATGTCGATTACGCCGACATGATGGCGTCTATCACTGGTGGCTGATTCGTGGCTCTCCGGCCTTAGATGAGGATGGTAAGGTTTATAAATGGTTCGGCACGTGTACCGACATTGAAACCATTAAAGCAGCCGAGGATGCTCTCAAAGCCAGTGAACAACGTTACCGAGGCTTGCTGGCTGACCAAACCGAATTCATTTGCCGCTTCCGGGTTGATGGCACTGTTGACTATGTCAACCGTGCTTATTGCCATTATTTTGAGATGGACGAAGAAACCATTTTAGGCAGTACCTGGCATCCCGTAGCTTTTAAAGAAGACTTGCCTTTTATTAATATGCAATTGGCTAAACTTTCTGCTACAAATCCGGTGGTGACCATCGAAAATCGTGTAATTGTGGGCAAGTCTCAAGAAATTCGCTGGGCCCAATTCGTGAATCGTGGTTTTTTTGATGCTCAAGGGAGCCTCATCGAAATCCAAGCGATAGGTCGCGATATTACCCAGCGTAAAGACTTGGAAGAAAAGTTGTCTGCCTCCAACAAAGAACTTGAAGACCTCTACGAACATGCTCCGTGCGGTTATCACTCTCTTAATATCAACGGCACCTTTGTGCGCATAAATGCCACTGAATTGGAATGGCTTGAATGCTCGAAAGAAGACGTCATCAACAAGAAAAAACCTACCGATTTCTTTACACCGGCAAGCCGGGAACTATTTAAAAATGCATTTCCTGAATTTTTAAATAACGGATCGGTTAATAATTTGGAGTTTGAATTGATCGGGCAAAAAGGCACGCAAAGATATGTCATCTTGAATGCCACTGCCATTTACGATGCAAACGGCAACTTCTTGACAAGCCGATCTGTTATGCACGATATCAGCGAGCTTAAAATGATTCAGGCAGCCTTAACGGTCAGCGAGCAAAAGTTCCGCACCATGGCGAATACTGCTCCGGTGTTAATCTGGATTGCCGGTTTGGACAAGATGTGTCATTGGTTTAACCAAAGCTGGCTGATTTTTACCGGTCGCAGCATGGAACAGGAAATGGGTAACGGTTGGGCGGAAGGCGTGCATCCTGAAGATATGCAGCGCTGCCTGGATACCTATAACGATGCCTTCAACGCCAGACAACCCTTTAGTATGGAATTCCGTTTGCGCAGGTATGACGGGATCTATCGATGGATAATCGATAACGGCACACCGATGTTTGATGCTCAAGGACAGTTCACTGGTTATATTGGCTCATGCACCGATATCTCGGAACGCCATGACATGGAGGAACGGATTCATAAACTGGCCTTTTATGACCCGCTAACCAACTTACCAAATCGACGTCTGCTTGATGATCGCCTTGCCCAAGCCATGGCGGCGAGTAAGCGTAGTAGCAATTACGGTGCACTGTTTTTCATGGATCTGGATAACTTCAAGCCACTGAATGACGTCTATGGTCATAATGTTGGCGACTTGTTATTAATAGAAGTAGCAAAACGTTTGGCCAGCTGCGTGCGCGAAACCGACACAGTGGCTCGTTTTGGCGGTGATGAATTTGTGGTGCTGCTGCATGAATTGGGCTCGGATAAAAACGACTCACAATCACAGGCCTTATTGATTGGTGAAAAGATCCGCCATGCCATCGCCGATCCTTATATTTTCACACTGGAACATGAAGGGCAAACTGAGCAAGTAGTCACCCATTATTGCACCACCAGCATGGGCTGCCTCATCTTCAAAGACCAGGAAATTAGCCCAGAAGACGCGCTAAAGCTAGCCGATGCCGGCATGTATGAAGCCAAAGAAAGTGGCCGTAATTCGATTAAGATTGTTGAAAACCTCTGACGTCTGCCAGCAATAATTGCTGCCGTTCTCAGCCACCTTAATCCAGCCATTTTTTACGGCTTTACCGAGTTCTTTGGGATTTATTTTTGCTGTTATACAAACACCGCAGCAACCCCCTTCAAGCAAACGATTAGCAAATATCGATATTACGCGCCATATCCAATCCTCCAGATTTAGAAATCCCATTTCAATTCATTGCGTTATAA
>JABFRC010000276.1 GCA_013141375.1 Methylococcaceae bacterium
CTAATGAGTAGGTGACGGCAGACTGGTCGCTGGTGACGGTAATAGCTGTGGCCTGGGTTGTGCTTAACGCGGTAAAGCCGCCGCCAGCGCTGGTGATTAATGAGGTTACACCCGTAAAACCATCTGCCGCGATGGTGCTGGCCGAGGTGTTATTGAGGACTTCAAAACCTGTGTAAACCGCTCGTTTTTCAGTCGAGTTCACATCGGATGCCGAGGCAATAATCAAAGTATCGTTACCTTCACCCCCAGAAACAGCACCGGCTGTGGTGGTGGCGACTGCCGCTGTCGTCACGATATCATTACCAGCACCCAAGATTGCAGAAGTTATCGCGGTGTTGAGGGTGACGGTATCAATACCGGCAGAACCTAAATAGCTGGTTGCATTAGTGCCAACATTGCCAACAGTGAAAGCCCCGGCGGAACCGGAGGCATCAATCACTTTAAATGCTGCAGTCGATAGTCCCGATAAGCTGACATCGCCGGCACCTTTAACGGTGAGAGACGACGTTGCCGCGTAATCTGCAGCCAGTGCGGCAGTCAGTCCTGTTGTTGCGTTAATGTTTAATGAAGTAACAGATGTGCCCGTGGCGACATCGATAGTTCCCACCGTATTGTTTGCACCACTGGAGTTGACGGTCACTGAACCTGCCGTGCCATTGGATGAAGTAATATTGCCACCGAGTGTGCCGCCGGAAATGTTAATGATTTGATCGCTTGAGGCCGTTGCATAGCCATAGGTGGTTGTACCATTGACGACAACACCATTACCAATCACACCGATTGAAGCTCCTGAAGCTAGTCCGGTAACGGTGACTGCACCAGCGCCGGCATTGGCATTCACGGCTGTCAAGCCAGGGATGGCTGTAGCATTCAACGTAGATGTAGTGCCAACGGTTGCTGCACGAATGTTGATGGTTTCAATATTGGTAATGATCGCACCATGCGTTACGTCGGTGTTGTCAGCATTAGTGGTGATGTTCAAAGTATCGCTGCCCGCACCGCCATTGATGGTGTCGGCAATCGTTAAGGTATCCGTGCCGGTGGCAACCGTCGCCTGAGATAGCGCATTAATCACATCATTTGCTGAACCGCCGACGATATTATCGGCACTGGTATTAAGCGAAAAAGTCTGTCCAAGCGCGGGATCTTCAAGCAATGTGAGAGTTTTGCTGGCGACGACCACGCCGGATGAATTCAACAATGAAACTGTGGTGACTTCAACCGATTCAGCACTATTATCTTGCTTGGCGGCAACGCTAAACGTCCCTGATCCGTTATTGTCGAGTGTTAAAACGCCTGCTGCAATGACCAGGTCATTCGTATGATTATCATCCACCTTCCAGGTATAGGTTTGGTTTGCCTCACCCGATACGGTGTAAACAACATTGCCTTGGCCTTCCGTAATGGATGAAGCATCCCCTGTCAGAGTGACGGTGACAATCGGTGGAACAGTAACACCAACGACTACGCCAGTTTCAGCAGCTGTCTTTAAATCAGCTTTGATGTCAGCAAGCAATGCCTTTGATTCAAGAGTGCTGAGTTTATTGTTGCCATCAGAATCACCCAAGCCGAAATCCTTACTTAAGGCAGTGAGTTGTTTTTTGATATAGCTGCGTGTGGCAACGTAATTGGCGACAAACTCGTTGGATTTGCCATCACTTAACAGGCTGGTAATGACTTTATTTAAGGCCTTGATCTGACTGGCTTTAAATTCAATGCCGTATTCCTGCAGTGTACCGATAATTGCTTGAGCTTTTTGTGTGGTAGTAATGGCCATGATGGTTCTCCGAAGATGGTAATAAATTAAGTTTTTTTAGGCGCAAATATCCACTACCGTATCCAGCGAGGTGGAAAAGTTGAAGGGGGCTTTATGAATTTACTTGTCTGGCATTTACATATTGCTTTTGTGCCTAACACCAGCAAGTGGAAACTAAAGTGGTTTGGTACTAGGCGTTATGTTGCCTTTGTAATTCGAGATATGGATTTTGCGCGCCACTTGAGCAGGCAACCGCTGGCGCTTGGGTTAGTTGCTGAATTCAGGTTATCTTTGATTTTCTTGATAGGAACTGAAGTGCCAGTACCTGCCAGCTTACTTAGAAGCTGATGAATGTTCATGGAAACGCCCTTACGATTAATCGATTATCGACCTCGTTGTAACCCCATTGCGATTACAGCAAGTTTCATTTGCCTCATCGAAATTAGCCCCCAAAGGGAATGCCAACTCCAAGAACCATTGCGGTTTATTTAAGGCTGAATCAACAGGGCTTACAGTTCGTTAGCGAACATAGGTGCATTTTTTTAAAGCCAATAATCATTTCAAATCAACGCACTCGTGAGCGCTAAAACTGTCATAGCATGAATGAATGCCTGCTCAATAAAATCCAAAGTTAAAACCCTGACTGCATCGGTAAGCTATAGAACTTACCAAGCATTATCCTAAAGTATTTGGCAATTCTTCCTTTCAAATAAGCCTAAGACCATTCCAGCATGACTATGTGCGTTAGCGAACGGACGCCTATTTACACTAACGCTAAGCTGGAGCTGAATTTTTAGACAACTCATCTGAGACAAAATATTCGTAGTTTTATGTTGACTTAAGCTATGAGCAGCAACATTCCAGTGATTGCCTTAGTCAAATTGGCTGTCGCAACACTTTTTATCTCCTCACTTTTACCTCACCGACTTAATCATCGAGAAAATTATTATGCTCAAACATAGATTGCTAACTATTGCCACAATTTCCGGCGCGGCCTTCCTGCCACTGGCTGATGCGGCGGATCAGCCTAACGACAACCGTTGGTATGTTGCCCCTTTTGCTTCATTTGTCAGAACCGGCGGCGACCGTAATTCCAGTGATGGCTGGGGTGGTGGACTAGGGGCCGGCAAAATTATTGATAAACATTTCAACATCGAGTTGAAAGGCTTTTATGAAGGTTTTGGCGGTACTAACGGCCCGTGGAGCCTGGCTGGCGGCACGGCAGATGTGCAATATTTTCTGTATCGGGACAAGTTTTCACCGTACACCGTCATCGGCTTGGGCGGGCTCAACACCTGTGCTTCTGCAAATTGTGGTGCCGGTTTTATTGGCGAAGCGGGGCTTGGGTTTACCTACGAACTACACGACAACTTCTTGATTCGGAGTGATGTTCGATATCGCTATAACAACAATCTTAATGCCCATGTTCAGCCAGGAACTGACGAGTTCCATGACATGACGGTCAATGTGGGTTTTGTGATTCCTTTCGGTGACAAACCAAAGTCAGTGACCAAGTCTGCATCGACAATAGTCGGCGAACCCGTGCCAAAAGCGGTTGATTGTTCAACACTTGATTCTGACGCTGATGGTGTTAACGACTGTCTGGATAAATGCTTGGGCACCATAAAAGGCAGCACAGTAGATGCCAATGGTTGTGCAGTCAGGCTGATTCTTAAAGGTCAACACTTCAAATATGACTCTGCCGAATTGACATTAAACGCCAAGGAAATCATTGATGGTGTTGCGCAAAGTTTGGTGGCTTACCCGCAAAAAAATGACATTGAAGTACAGGGGCACGCCAGTAGCGAAGGCTCAGACAACTACAACTTGAAATTATCTCAGCGCCGCGCCCGCTCAGTTGTTGAGTATCTAAAAATCAAAGGCGTCAGCAATAAATTAATCGCCAAAGGTTACGGCGAAAGCAAACCTATTGCAGATAACAGCACAGAAGCCGGCAAATCAGAAAACCGCCGCGTTGAGCTGATCTGGATCGAATATTAAAAATCCATTACATCCTATTCAAACCACCAACCCACCACAAAAGAGAGATTTATGAAAAGTACAATATTTAAATTAACGCCTATCAGCAAGACAATCTCGGCATTATTGTTAACGGCCTCGACTGTAGGCATGATGTCAGATGCCTCTGCAACCCCAGCAATTGCCGGTTCTTATGGCGTTGCAAACTGTGCAGTTTGTCATACAAAAGGTCAATTTTCAGTAGCAGAAGGCAAAGCAGGATTGACAATATATCTGGCATCTATAAACCCAACGCCAGTGCCAACGCCTTTACCAACACCTACTCCTACACCATTACCGACCGCCACTCCTACACCAGTACCAACCGCAACACCAACTCCAGTTCCTACGGCTACTCCAACACCGGTACCAACAGCGACGCCAACACCAGTACCAGTACCAACGGCTACTCCAACACCAGTACCAACGGCTACTCCAACACCAGTACCAACGGCTACTCCAACACCAAGACCAACAGCTACTCCAACACCAATACCAACACCAACTCCAACACCAACACCAAC
>JABFRC010000015.1 GCA_013141375.1 Methylococcaceae bacterium
ATTTATGATCCAACAGCCGGTACCGGCGGATTTTTATCATCGGGAATGGAATACGTGCATGAGCTAAATCCGCAAGCGGTCATGCGCGGATATGGGCAGGAACTCAATCCCGAAAGCTACGCCATCTGCAAAGCGGATATGTTGATCAAAGGCCAAGAAGTTAAAAACATCAAACTCGGCAACACCTTATCCAACGACCAACTGTATGCCGATAAATTCGATTACATGCTCTCAAATCCACCGTTTGGCGTGGACTGGAAAAAAATCGAACAAGACATCAAAGACGAAAATACCCAAAAAGGTTTTGATGGCCGTTTTGGTCCCGGTTTGCCACGAGTTTCTGACGGCTCTCTGTTATTCCTGTTACATCTGATTAGCAAACTGAGAGACAGCAAAGAGGGCGGCGGTAGAATCGGCATTATTCTTAACGGCTCCCCACTATTTACCGGTGGTGCCGGTTCGGGTGAATCTGAAATTCGCCGTTACATTTTAGAAGCCGACTTGCTTGAAGCCATCGTCGCACTGCCGACCGATATGTTTTACAACACCGGTATTTCCACTTATGTTTGGATACTGTCCAATAAAAAGGCCAGCGAGCGCAAAGGCAAAGTTCAGCTGATTAACGGCGTCAACCTGTGTGGCAAAATGCGCAAGTCCTTAGGCTCCAAACGTAATGTCATGGATGAAACCGACATCGCCACCATCACCTGCTGCTTCGGCAACTTTGAAGTGGTCGATGCGCGTGATTTAGATAAACCCGTCGAGCAAAAAAGCAATCGTGGCCGCCAGTCCGCAAACCCAAAAACAGAAGTGCCGAAGACCTTTGCCAGTAAAATATTTAATACCTACGAATTCGGCTACCGCCGTATCAGCATAGAACGACCACTGCGCTTATCCTACCAATTCAGTGATGAGCGCATTTACGCCTTGCGCTTTGCCCTCGGCGCATTAAACGCCGCCATGCAATGGATATATAAAGAATACGGATCAAACTGGACGGATGATCAAGATTGCGACAACTACGGCGTCTTAACTGAACTGGCTATTGAAATCCGTGCTTACCTAAAAAGCCACTTTAGCGAGCTTAAAGAAGCGCAAATTAAAGACCTGCTCGATAGCAAAATATGGGCAAGCCAAAAACAAGTCCTGCTGAAAGCACGGCAACTGCAACAAGCCATCGGCACTGAACAACACGATGACATGAACGATTTTGAGACAACGCTAAAAGCCGCCTGCAAAACCCAAGCGGTTACCTTAGATACCAAAGAAAAGAAACAAATCACCGATGCGGTCAGCTGGAAAAATCCGGCGGCAGAAAAAGTCATCAAGAAAATCCACTCCGGTAAAGCCAACCCGCTATATGGTTTGTTTTCCGTAGGCGGCAAAGTCATTGAATACCAAGCCGATACCGAGCTGCGCGATAATGAAAACGTCGCCCTTGATCCCAGTCAATCGGTTAACGCACTTAACGAAGCCTATTTCCTTAAAGAAGTGCAACCACATGTGCCGGATGCCTGGATCGATGCCAGTAAAAAAGACCACAAAGATCAGGAAGTCGGCATCGTCGGTTATGAAATTCCGTTTAACCGGCATTTTTACCAATACCAGCCACCACGGGATTTGGTCGAGATCGATGCCGATTTGGATAAAGTCAGCGCCGAGATTATGGAGCTATTGCGCGAGGTGCATTCATGACATTACCAATTGCCCAACAGCATGATTTTTCCGAAGTCGTTCAGCTCATCGACACTGCAAGGCAAAAATCCTATCAAGCTGTTAACACGCTCCTGATTGAGCTTTACTGGCAAGTTGGGGCCTATATCAGTGGGAAACTTGCTGCCGCACAATGGGGTGACGCTGTTGTTAATCAATTGGCAAATCACTTAGCGATTACGCAACCAAACTTAAAAGGATTTACCCGCGCCAATCTATTTCGGATGCGCCAATTTTATGAGACTTATCGGCACGATGAAAAAGTCTCACCACTGGTGAGACAATTGCCCTGGACGCATAATCTGATCATTCTTAGCCAAAGCAAACATCCAGAAGAGCGCGAGTTTTATCTAAAAATGGCGGCGCAAGAACGATGGAGCAAGCGTGAGCTGGAGCGTCAATTTAAGGGCGCACTATTTGAACGTAGCGTTTTAAACCCCGCAAAAGTGTCACCACTGGTGACACAAACCCATCCTGAAGCCCTCAATATTTTCAAAGACAGCTATTTAGTGGAATTTCTCGGTTTGCCTGGCAATCATAGCGAAGCGGATTTGCATCAAGGTTTATTGGCGCAGCTCAAGCTTTTTTTACTGGAACTGGGACGTGATTTTTGTTTTGTGGGTAGCGAATACGCTTTACAAGTGGGCAAGCAAGATTTCGCACTAGATCTATTATTTTTCCATCGCAGCCTAAACGCACTGGTGGCAATTGAGCTTAAAGTAGGTCGCTTTGAGCCGGAATACCTGGGCAAGCTCAGTTTTTATTTAGAAGCCCTGGATCGTGACCATAAAAAGCCGCACGAAAACCCCGCCATTGGCGTATTGCTTTGTGCCAATAAGGATGACGAAGTGGTCGAATACGCCCTCAGCCGTTCGCTATCACCCGCTTTGATTGCCGAATACCAGACGCAATTGCCGGATAAAAAGCTGTTACAAGCCAAATTGCACGAGTTTTATGCGCTGAATATTGGCACTGAGGAACAACCATGAAACATGAAAGGCAATTGCGAAACAGCCTGTTGCGCAATGTTGGCAAATCACTGCCCGAAAATCTGCAATCCAAGTTGCTCAGTATTGAAGACATAGAAAACGAACTGGGCGGTGAGTTCTGAAATATCAGGCTTATCCTGAGTATAAGGATTCTGGGGTTGAATGGTTGGGAGTGATTCCAAACCATTGGGTCTTAACTCGTATAAAATTTATAGCGCGATGTCTTGATGGTTCTAGGATCCCACTGAATTCTCAAGAACGAAGTGATATGCAAGGAGATGTACCTTACTGGGGGGCTAATAACGTTGTCGATTATGTGAATGATTTTATTTTTGATGAAGAGCTTATATTGCTTGGTGAAGATGGAGCTCCTTTCTTTGATAAAACGAAAGAAGTTGCGTTTAATGTATCTGGTAAGATTTGGCCAAACAATCATGTTCATGTTTTAAGGCCTGACAATAAAAAAATCGAATTTCGGTTTATGAAATACGCGTTAAATTGCGCTGACTTTCACCTATATATATCAGGCAGCACACGAGATAAGTTGAATCAATCTGATATGAATGAAATTTATATCAGGAGTTGTGAATTATTTGAACAACAACAAATCGCCAACTTTCTTGACCACGAAACCGCTAAAATCGATACCCTGATCGAAAAACAGCAACAGCTCATCAAGCTGCTAAAAGAAAAACGACAGGCCGTCATTAGCTATGCCGTCACCAAAGGTTTAGATCCCAATGCCCCCATGCACGACTCAGGTGTTGAATGGTTGGGTGAAGTGCCGGAGCATTGGGTTGTTGCCCAGTTAAAATTTAATACATTGGAAATGCAGACAGGGCCATTTGGCAGCCAGCTACATGCAGAAGATTATATTGAGGATGGAATCCCGCTTGTAAATCCTGCCCACATGGCAGATGGAAAAATAATACCTGATTCAAAAGTTAGCGTAGATGAAGCGACTTGGCATCGTTTAAAACGACATCAATTATTCCAAGGCGATTTAATTTTTGCCCGAAGAGGTGAGCTAGGGCGTTGTGCTGTGGTCACTAAAGAACAAGAAGGTTGGCTTTGTGGAACAGGAAGTCTAAAAGCAAAGCTGAATAGCCGCCTCATTCCAGAATATTCTTATCTATTGATTACATCAAATGGTGTGGTATCAGAGCTATCTTTAGAGTCGAAAGGCTCAACTATGGACAACTTAAATACTGAAACTCTTGGAAGAATTAGATTACCTGTTCCTCCTGTAGACGAGCAAAGAAAAATATTAGATTACGTCAACGATGTTTCAGGTAAGTTTAGAAATCTTATTAACAAAGCCTGCTCCGCAATTGAATTAATGCAAGAACGCCGCACAGCCCTAATCTCCGCCGCCGTCACCGGCAAAATCGATGTCAGAAACTGGCAAATCCCAAAAACTTCGAACCGCAATAACAAAACCGACAAGGAAGTTGCCGCATGAACCAGCCTTTAATCGATAGTTCGCTAGTCGCTGAAGTTAAACAACTTATCCAATCTGCCAAGCAACGTGCAGTGGTTGCCGTTAATGCCGAGCTGACCATGCTGTATTGGCAGGTGGGTAAGCGAATC
>JABFRC010000347.1 GCA_013141375.1 Methylococcaceae bacterium
CATTGAAGCCCATAAAAAAGGCTTACAAGTCAGCTTCGAGGGTAAAGACGCTCCTGCTTCGGAACAATACGATGCAGTCTTGGTTGCTGTCGGCCGAAGACCCAATGGCAAAAAAATCGCCGCCGAGCTGGCTGGTGTCAATGTTGATGAGGCGGGATTTATCAACGTCGACAAACAACAACGCACCAACGTCGCGCATATTTTCGCCATCGGTGATATCGTCGGCAACCCCATGCTTGCCCACAAAGCCGTGCATGAAGGCAAAGTGGCCGCCGAAGTGACGGCGGGGCATAAAGCTGCCTTTGACGCGCTGACCATTCCTTCTGTCGCCTATACCGATCCGGAAGTCGCGTGGATGGGATTGACTGAAAATCAAGCCGCTCAACAAGGCATTGCCTACGACAAAGCCGTGTTCCCATGGGCTGCCAGTGGTCGCTCATTGAGCATCGGCCGCAAAGAAGGTTTGACGAAAATAATTTGCGACAAAGAAACCGGTCGTGTACTCGGCGCGGGCATCGTCGGTACCAACGCTGGTGAATTAATTGGTGAAGCTGTGCTGGCCTTAGAAATGGGCGCAGATGCTGAAGACATCGGTTTAACCATTCATCCGCATCCAACACTTTCAGAAACTTTCGCCTTTGCAGCGGAAATGATCACCGGCAGCATTACCGATCTGTATATCAAAAAATAAGTACCAACACGTTGGGTTGTCTACAAGCAGACAACCCAACACAATCCAAACTGCTATTGACCTCCACAACCCGAGGATTTACAAATGATCCCTGAGTTTGTCCAAATTGTTATCGTCGCGCTGATGATCGTTATTCCAGTCGGCGTCATCTACAATAAAGCCGGTTTTCATCCCGCCTGGGCCTTGTTAGTATTTTTACCCGGCTTTGGTTTACTGCTGATATTTTTGCAGCTTGCCCTGATGCCCTGGTCAGCCCACAAAGATCAAGCCGAGAAAGCGCCATGGAAATCACTCTAATCATCGCCTTTGGCCTCTTCATACTCTGGTTGGGGACAAAGATATTGGACAAAGCGGGAATACCTCGCTATTGGGTATTTACGCTGTTAATCCCCGTCGTCAATATCATCATGATCTGGATTTTTGCGTTTAGCCGCTGGCAGAACAATAAATCGCCCCACTTATCTGATAACAACTAATATAATCAGCACCATAATAAACCTCGTACTAAGGCTACCACATGAAATTCCCAATTCCAGCGATTATATTCTCCACTTCCTTGTTTTTGTCTGCATCTCTAATGCCCATGGCTGAGGCAGCCCCTTTTGTAGAGATACAAACGAATATCGGCACAATTACAGTTGAACTATATCCTGACAAAGCGCCAATTACGGTTGAGAATTTTTTGAAATATGTAGATGATAAGTTTTACCAAAATATCCTCTTTCATCGTGTAGTAAAAGACTTTGTAGTTCAGGGCGGGGGGTTTGGCATTGATGGTATTCAAAAAAACACCCTTGAACCTATTGAACTTGAAGTTAACAAAGGCGTTAGTAACATCCGTGGCACTATTGCCATGGCTCGTACGGATGTTCTCAAATCCGCCACATCGCAATTTTTTATCAATACCAAAGATAATGTCTTTCTTGATACTGCTAGTGGCGGCTACGCAGCCTTTGGAACTGTAGTAGGAGGCCTGGAAATAGTTGATGCAATCAATGCCACTCCAGGTTTTCAGGATTTTCCAATTCCACAAGGCGATGGACCACTCATTATAGAAGCAGCTTATAAGTTAGAAGCTTTGAATACCGCTCGTCCTGAAATCAGAATCACTCTGGCGGGAGATGGCGCCGGCATTGTTAGCAGTAGCCCTAAAGGTTTAAAATGCGGTACACCAACTAATAGTGTCTGCCAGACTTCTTTTGATCCCACTAAAACAATCAAACTCACAGCCAAATCCGCAAGCAATTCGATATTTAGCGGCTGGAGGGGGGATTGTAAGGGCGTTCTCCCCGGTCTCAAGGTTCCATTAACAAAAGACAGCAAAGCCCAAGACGCTAATTGCACCGCGGTATTTCGTAAGAAGTAGGCAGGCATCTTAGTAAAAACAAGATGATGACAGCTTGAATTTTACCGAGAAGTTGTTGAGGACCCCATAATCAACGACATAGAAATTCGCTGGCAACAACGCTTTGCCAACTACAAAAAGAGCCTTTGCGCAACTGCAAAGTGCGGTCGAATTGAGTCAGCAGCGTCAACTCACTCACCTTGAAAAACAAGGCGTGATTCAGGCCTTTGAGTTCACCCACGAACTGGCCTGGAATGTGTTGAAAGATATCCTGCAAGACTAAGGCACTCAAAACATCAAGGGCTCAAAAGACACTACCCGCGAAGCCTTTAAAATCGAACTCATCGCCAACGGTGAACAATGGATGGCCATGATCCAGAGCCGAAATATTTCCTCACACAGCTATGATGAACGCACCGCCGAACAGCTGATAAATGTCATCATCGAACAACATTTTTTAAACGCTAGCTGACGGCTATTTACCTTGCCAGGATATATCCATTTTTCGCTGTTGTATTACACAATCGCGGAGATATAGATTGATGAGACTTTGATATGGCACCCCGGATTCATCGGCCATTTGCTTGAAGTAACTCAAAATTTCTTCACTCAAACGAATAGTGACCGATTTTTTTAGCTTTGCGGCGTAAGGGTTTGTTCGAGACTTCATTGAAGACAAATCATATTCTTTTTTCATGGCGTGTTACCTGGATAATATTGGCGTTCGTTTTTAGTCGCTTTACGTGCCGATATGATTCGGATGGCATGACCTCCTTACCGCTCACAATGACAAACCAGAATTATTCTGGCCTGACTGCTCAGACCGAGCATTAAAAAACGGTCTTCTTTTCCAGAATGGTCGTTATCATAAAACTGAATCGCGAGTTCATCATAAAAAATCGACTGAGCTTCTTCGAAAGAGATGCCGTGCCTTATCAGGTTAGATGCAGCTTTATCAGCATCCCAAATAAATTCGATCATATTTAGATTGTATGCACATAAAAATCACTGTCAACAAAACTCAACCGGCAAACTTTTCACCTTGAGCCTTGCTCCCCATAATTGGGCAATAATCGGCCCAGTTTTATCAACCGGTGCGCTGGTCCAAAAATACTGACTTGCGCCATCAAGCCTTGGCGATAGTAAATTTGCGCCCGCCAGTCGCCGGTGCAACTCCCTTGCAACTGCTGGTGCAGGGTCAATGATTGTAACTTTGGGCCCGACAAACTCCCGAATCAACGGGATCAGAAAAGGGTAATGCGTACAGCCCAAGACAATGGTGTCTGTTTTGTTATCAAGCAAAGGCTGCAAATACTGCTTGAGCAGTACCTTGGTTTTTTCACCCGCTAAATCCCCCGTTTCAATTTGTTCAACCAACCCGGGGCAAGGCTGCACCAGAATTTCAGCATGCTCGCCGAAACGGGTAGCTAATTTGGTGAAATTCTCACTCGATAGCGTTCCACGCGTTGCCAAGACACCAACCACGCCGGTTTGGGTGGATAAGGCAGCGGGTTTAACCGCTGGTTCCATCGCAATAATGGGAACTGAAAAGCGGGCACGTAAAAGAGCTGCGGCGGCACTGGTGGCGGTATTGCAGGCGACAACAATGGCTTTGGCCTGTTGCCCAAGCAGAAATTCGGTAATCGCCAGCGCTCTGGATTGAATGAATTCAGGTGATTTATCGCCATAAGGCGCATGCAACGAGTCAGCAACATACAACAAATCTTCCCCGGGCAATTCATTGCGAATATCCCGCAACACCGACAAGCCACCTACGCCTGAATCGAAGACGCCGATAGGGCTTGTCGCGGTCATGTTGAATCTGATGTTGCCAAAAGGGACTGTGTATTACAAAGCAAACAGCTCGCGCATTTTCTGCCCTGGGCTGGGTGCGCGCATAAAGGCTTCGCCGACCAGGAAGGTGTAGATCTCGTTATCGAGCATCAATTGCACATCATCATGAGTGTGTATGCCGCTTTCAGTGATGATCAAGCGATCTGCGGGCACGCTGTCTTTTAAGGTCAAGGTGGTTTGCAGAGAAGTTTCAAAGGTGCGCAGATTGCGGTTATTAATGCCGATCAGCTTGGTATCCAGGGCCAACGCTCTTTGCAGCTCGTCGGCATCATTCACTTCGACCAGTACATCCATACCCAGCTTAGTCGCCTGTTCTGCCAGCTCTTGCATTTGGCTGTCGGCCAAAGCGGCCACGATCAACAAAATACAATCAGCCCCTAAGGCACGCGCTTCATAGAT